>JAPWUZ010000138.1 GCA_028275265.1 Armatimonadota bacterium
GTGCCTCATGCACCTTCGCCCGTTTTTCCAGAATGTCCCAAGGGTCTCCCTCAAAAGGAACCGCCGCCGCGATGAACTTGGTGCCGTCCAGCACCGAGCCACCTCCCACAGCCAGCAGGAAATCTATCCCTTCCCGACGCACCAGTTCCACTGCGGGCATCAGGGTTTCGTAGCGCGGGTTCGGCTCAATACCGCCGAACTCGGTCACATGCCAGCCCTTCAAAGCGTTCATCACCCGCTCGTAGACTCCATTGCGCTTGATGCTACCGCCCCCGTATGTCATCAGGATGCGTGCATCGGTGGGTATCTCCTCGCCAATGCGCTCGATGGCGTTCTTGCCAAACAGGATTTTCGTTGGGTTATGGAACGTGAAATCGAACATCTTCCGCCTCCTTTATGGATGAATAATAACCTTGTTGCGCTCCGGACTTGCCATCACTTCCACCGCCTTGTGAATGTCCGTGAGCGGGAAACGGTGCGATATTACCTTCTCCGGGTCCACCAGCCCGCGTTCGATCAGGCGGATGGCCTTCTGCATTGCCAGCGGGTTCGTGCCGAAGCTGGCGTCCATACGCGCTTCCAAAAAGTGCATCAGACCACCGTCCAGCTCAAAGGTCTCATGGGTGGTAATGCCGAAAACGTTCCAGCGTGTGCCACGCCTCAGCAGGCTGACCATTAGTTTCACCGCGTCGATGGGTCCCGCCGCCTCGATAATCACGTCGGGGCCATCGGGCAGGATGTCATAGACGGCGGTTTTGGCATCCTCGCGCAGGGGATTGATGGTATGCGTCGCGCCGAGCCGACGGGCAGTCTCCAGCGCGTAGTCGCTGATATCAATGGCTATCAGACGTCCCGCACCCGCCGCCTTCGCCACCATCAAGCAATACATGCCGATACCCCCCGTGCCAATCACCACCACATCGTCACCCAGCTGCATCTGCGAGGTGTGGATAACGCCCTTCCACGCACCGCTCACCGGCTCGGTTTGGCAAGCGGCGTCGAAGCTAATATGCTTCGGTTTGGGATAGACCGATGTCGAGGCGGTCACGGTGTACTCCGCGAAGCTGCCCGGGCGCACATCTTCCGGTCCGTCGCCGCCGGTGACGAAGGAATGCGGACAGTAGTGGTGCAGTCCCGTGCGGCAGTACGGACAGGTGCCGCAGAAACCGCTTGGCTGCACAATCACCTCGTCGCCCTCTTTGACGTGCTTTACGCCGGCACCGACCGCAGCCACTACACCCGCCGGTTCGTGCCCCGGGATGAGCGGGAACCGCACGTTGCGCCGAATGCCCTTGATGGCTTTGTAATCGGTAGCGCAGAATCCGCACGCTTTAATGCGCACCAGCACCTCACCCGGACCCGGTTCGGGCGTGGGCACTTCGCGCAGTTCCAGCCGGTTGAAATCGGACAAAACCGCAGCTAACATGCTCTCCCCCCTTACATAAACAGCTTGGGCAGGTACTCTACCGGCTCGTCGAAAGGCGGCTCCAGCCCCGCCGCGACGGCGTACATGCGCTCATGGCTCTGTCGAGCCGCTTGCGCCAGCGGTTCGTATGGCTTGTTACACACATCCAGAAAACCGATGTTATAGTTCTCGCCGTCAAACCGCCCCAGTGCAGACTGGTCGTAGAGCGTAAAGTAGTGTACCCCAACGCACCAGGGCTCCGCTGCAGCGGTTTCCAGATACACGCGGTAGGCGCGCCCCCGTTCCTGCTGGTTCCGCACCCTGCCGATGCCGCTGGCAGGCAGTCCCACGTCCAGCGCACCAAAGTGCCACTCGCCGATGAGCACAGGCATTCCCAGCGACTCGCTCAACGGACGGAGGCGATGCGCCGGCACCCGGCTGTCATAGCAGTTGATGCTGAACACGTCGAAGCACTTCATCCCCTCCACTGCCCAGGCAGGCGGAACCGTGTAGTAACGCGCTCCGAGATTCAGGTGGTTGGGGTCCACCCGCCGACACGCTGTGCTGAGCGTCTCATACAACCTCTGAACCATCACACTGCTGAACCTCGCCAGGTCCTCCCGCGCCTGAGCGGTCAGCGGTCTGTTCCATTCGCCCTCGGCAATGTCGGCAAAACGCACATCCATCCCCCATGTCTCTGCCAGGGCGGTATCGCTGGCGTATCGACTCCGCAGCCAGTCCGCCAGAGCATGTCGGGTGGCACAGGACGGCATATTCAGCAGCATCCCTTCGGCGGGTGTCTGCGCGGCGAAGCCCCAGGTGGGCTCGTTCATCAGGAAGTAACCGATGAAGGCAGGGTCATCTGCGGTATCGCGTAGCTGCGCGGCAAAGGTGTCGGCGTCCTGCTCAAAACGCGGGTCAAACACGTCGGGAAAATCGCGGAAGACCAGCGGTGTGTGGCGTGGCTCGAAGTGCAAGGGGCGCACATAGGGAAAACCCGCCTCACGGGCAATCTGCCAGTCTGACCAGTTCGCCACCGTAGTGAAGCCGAACCGCCGCAGGTGTGCCAGCGCGATTTGCGCCCAGCGCTCGTACCACTGCTCTTTGCCGAACGCGCGGATAAAATTCGCCGCCAGATAGTTAATACTCGCCGGTCGCCACCATTCTCCTGAGCCGTAGATAGCCGCATACTCTCCCGCAGGATCCGGCATCCACTCCAGCGCTGGTTCCAGCCCGTCATACGCGGCTTCGGTGTCCACCCGCACGCAGTCCAGCCCCGCCGACCAGAAAGCATAACCGTCGGGGTCCACCAGCCACCACCGCCGACCGTCGTGGTGCGTGCGGAAGAAACCGGTGCCCTCAAAACGCAGGTCTTTCCAGCCACCCCAGCGTGAGAAGTTTTGGGGAAAGCAAGCCGAGGGAGCTTCAGCCAGCTGGCGATGCAATCGTTCCGTCACCTCCTCCGGCGAGCGGCTCTTGCCCTCCCATTCATGCAGTCGGCTTTGTCCCAGGACGTCCAGCAGTGCGCCTTTCGGCAACACCAGAGCAGTCAGTTTGGGCGGTTCTTGCGGTGTGGCAACAATCGGAGTCATGCACCAGCGCACAGGTTCATCTGCTTTACGCAAAACCTTCAGGGTCATGCGGTCTACGTTCTGCAAGTCTACCACATCTCCGCCACACATCGGTTTGAGCCATGCCCCTTCGCGCGGATATTGCCAGCGGTTCTGATGCACCGCCTCCAGCGGAACCCGCATTCGCGCGGAGCACTGGTTGAGCAGCCCAAAGATAAGGTGGAACACTTTGTCGCTGTCCGACTCGTAGAGTGAGAGCGCAAACACCGCCAAGAACTTGCCATCCAGCAACAGGTCGGCGGTGAGATAGCGCATGTTTGCCAGCGCGCCTTTGGGGAAGGCATATTCCAGTCCGTCGCCCTCGGCGGGAGCGAGATACCACACCGCGCCTTCGACAGGAGTGGCTTCACTCGAAACATGCACACCGCCCAACAAGCCTTTCGGCGTGAGGGTCAAAGGTTCAGGATGCGCCATGTATTGCCTCCATCAGGAATGATTGCCATTACCTGATTAGCGATGAAGGACGGGAGTCTCCTGCATTCCACGATGGCGGGAAGGTCGCCGAATCGCGGGCTGCGCAGGTGTGCCTGACGCCAGACTATCATAGCCGCCGATTTGAATCCTATACGGCCCTCGTCCGAACCAGTTATTGAAGGATCCTGAACCCAACCCGTTCCCCGAACAAAGGCGGTATCGCAACATTTGGGGCAAAACATCGCGTATAGTAAAGAGGAATAGATAACCCTGCAACTCTCGGGACAGGGAGGATTCTCCATGCAACCTCTGGTTCAGAGCATGCTGCTTGGCGGTGTGGCGGCTACGGTCATCGCGGCGTTGCCCCACGTTGGGCTGCAAAACAGCCCTCCGCCGCATGAAAAGCGCACTCCCGTCGCAGCTCCTGTCAAAACGGTGAGAGCCGCGTCCGGCGGGCAGCCGCAGACGCAATCCATTCCACTACGCACTTCCACACAACCGGTCATCAATCAGTATCATGTTCAGGTTATTGAGCCGCCGCTCGACTGGCAGGGGTATATGCCCTGCCTTCGCCCGCCTGCATCGTTTCGGACGGATATGCCGTGTCTTCGGCCGGAAGGCATTCTGGGCACAAACAGGATGGTGACACCGCCGGTACGACTCATGGTGCGTCCCCGATAGGGACACGTCCGTTCACTGAGGGCGTACGGGCTTCTCCGTGGATGGCGTTACAACTGTCTGCTTGCATTTGCGCAATGCCCTGCTCTTCGGGTAAACTAAGCCGGAATATCTCGTAAGGTGCAGGCACGAATGGTTCGCGTCGCTTTCGCCACGCTGGGTTGTAAAGTCAATCAGTACGAGACACAGCGTATCATCGATACCTTTGAGGAGCGGGGCTTCGCCATCGTGGGCTTCGACGAGCCTGCGGAGCTGTACGTCATCAACTCCTGTTCGGTTACCCAGCTGGCGGAGAAGAAGTCCATGCAAATCGTACGTCGCGCTGCCCGTCAAGGTCCGGAAGCGCGCGTGGTGTTGACAGGCTGTATGGCGCAGTTCACGCTCCTGCGCGGGGAGACGGTTGCCGAAGCTGCTCTCATCGTGCCCAACACCGACAAAATGCGCACGGTGCATTACGTGCTGGAGGCTTTCCCCGACATCCGTGAGCGTGTGGCACGTGACCCCGCTCCACCCGTGCTGCGCAATCCGTACGAGCGCACCCGTGCGGTGGTCAAGATTCAGGACGGCTGTAACGTACGCTGTTCCTTCTGCTCCATCCCCTACACTCGCCCGCGCATGTTCAGCCGTCCGTATGAGGAAGTACTGGACGAGATACGCCGGCTGGTCGATGAGGGCTTCAAAGAGGTGGTGCTGACCGGCGTGTTGATAGGCTCCTATGGAGAGGAGACCGGCAGCGGCGGGCCCGACCTTGCCGAACTGCTGCAGCGGATGGCGCGAACCGATGGGTTGGAGCGAATCCGAATCAGCTCCATCGAGCTGACGCAGGTTACGGACAGGCTCATCGACGTATGCGCCAGCGAGCCAAAGGTGTGCCCGCACCTGCATATTCCCCTGCAAAGCGGAGACGACCGCATCCTGCAGGCAATGAACCGACCCTACCGTCAGCAGGACGTGCTGGCTCTCGCGGAAAAACTATATTCACGGATACCCGACCTTGCCATCACCACCGACATCATGGTGGGCTTCCCGGGTGAGGACGAAACCGCTTTTCAGCAGACCTGCAAGGTGGTGGAAGCAGTGCAGTATGCACGGGCACATATCTTTCGCTTTAGCCCGCGCCCGGGCACGCCTGCCGCGCAGATGGCAGACCAGGTGCCCGACCACGAGAAGGAGCGACGCAGCCAGCAGCTGGCGAATCTGTGTCGCAGGTACCGCGAACGGTTTGTCGCGGCGCGGCTGGGCAGAACAGTCTGTGTGCTGGTAGAGGGCAAGCAGGGCAAAGGCGGCTTGATGCGAGGACTGACCGATAACTACATCCCGGTGGAGTTCGCCGGTGGCGCACACCTCGCCGGACAGCTGGTGTGGGTGCGTCTGCTGGAGACGACCGACGAGGGAGCACTGGGTGAGCTGGTCACCACTTCTTCAGGAGGGCATGAGGATGGAGGATTGCATCTTTTGCCGGATCGCGCAGAAGCAGGTACCGTCCACCTGCTTGTACGAGGATGACGAGGTTTACGTTTTTAAGGACCTGAACCCACAGGCGCCGGTGCATGTGCTTATCATTCCCAAGCAGCACGTCCGGGATGTGGCTGCGCTGGAGGAACAACACGATGCGCTGGCAGGCAAACTGCTTCGAGTGGCAGCGCATATCGCGCGCGAGCTCCATATAGAGGAAACCGGCTACCGGCTGGTGGCTAATGTGGGTCCACATGCCGGGCAGAGCGTGCTTCATCTGCATATCCACCTGCTGGGCGGTCGGCAGATGTCGTGGCCACCGGGGTAAGGAGAAAGCCATGAGCCGTTCGGCGGGAGGAACCAACCCCTATATCTGCCAGATGGTCGGCTGTTTCGAGCCCGCCACCGAGCCAATACCTCTGCCCGGAGGAGAAGGGAATCTGTTTCTGTGTGCCAAACACCGCGCACAGTACGTGTCAGGGGAGATGTCCCTGGGGCACATCGCCAGCATGACTGCCCGCTACATCCACGACCTGCGCGTGAAGCGCCTCAACCGCCTGTATGACGAACGGGGCAACCTGTGTGAGATTCTGCGCCGTGATGACCCCATCTATCGCGAGTGCTTTCCCGACGGTTTCGCGCAGGCATATATCACCCATGTGGACTACCATGTGGTGAAGGGCTGGCATCAGCATCTGAAGCAGAAGGACCATTTCTTCGGCGTGTATGGCAGGGCGAAGGTAGTACTCTATGACGAGCGCGAGGGCTCGCCCACACAGGGCTTGATTAACGAAATCATCCTCACACCCGAGCGTCCTCTGCTGGTGCAGATACCGGAGCGGGTGTGGCACGGTTTTATGGCGCTATCGCTGGAGGGAGCAGGCATTCTGAACTTCCCCACCCGCGTGTACGACTACGCAGACCCCGACGAGTATCGGCGCGACCCGCACACCGGTGGCATCCCCTACTCGTGGGCGGTGAAGGACAGGTAGTTGTGCGGGTTTTCTTGCAGGGGTCTGGCAATGTTCGACGCCGAGTCGTATAATAGAGGCGTGCCCAACTCTGGTTGATGAAAGGGTGAGCGGGATGACCGGTGTTCCGCGTGTGGTAACACAATCATACTATCGCGTGGTGTCCGGATACTATCGACTGGCAGAGAGTATCCAGGACTACTTTAACCTGTCGCGTCGTCTCAATCTGCTCATCTTTGCCATCGCCCTGCTGGGTAGCATTGGCATCGCCGTATCGGTGCAGTATGAGGCATGGGTAGGCACCATCTTGCTGATGTTGGTGATGGTCATGCTCCCCATGATGACGGTCTACCCGGAGCTGATTGTGGTGGGCATCCTGCTCTGTGTCGCTTCGGTGGTGTCGCCCTTCCTCTGGGACAGGATCTTCCTCGGAGACCGTGGCATTACCTTACCGAACCTTCTCATCTCGCTCGGTCTGGTCGTGGTGTTGTTCAGACATCTCACGAGCAAGGCGAGCCCGGGCAAATTGTGGTCATCCCCTTCCACCATAGCCATCATCGCGTTTCTCATACTGACGGTTCCTGTGGGGCTTTTATACCATTCCCTGTT
>JAPWUZ010000149.1 GCA_028275265.1 Armatimonadota bacterium
ATGCCATAGAATCCGTTCATGCTCGGCGACAGCTATAAGGAGACCGACGATGAGCGGCTGGGACATGGTTGCGATGGGATTTGGGGTGTTTCTCGGCGGCATCGGGTTGCTGGCGTTCGTGGTGCCAGTGCTGTGGATAGTCAGTCATTATTCGCACAAGGTCAAGATTGAGCGGATGAAGTTGCAGGCGCAAACGCAGGGCACGGAGGCATTGCGAAAGGAGATAGAAGCCCTTCGCCAGCAGTTCCAACAGCTGCGCGAGACGAGCACGCAGTTTGTGCTGTCCTCCGACAATTCCCTATCCGCCCTGCGCGAGAAAATAGAACGGCTGGAAGAGCGACTGTCCACGCTGGAGCAACAGTCGCTGCAGCGAAGGCTTTAAGCAAAAACCCCCTCTCCCACCCTGCGGGAGAGGGGGTAGAGATAAGGGACTATTCCTCCCCTAATAAGCCGAAGTTCTGCACCAGAATGCCGAAATCGAACAGCGTGACCTCCTCATCGCCGTCGAAGTCTACCGCTTGGTTCCAGCCGTCATCCCCGCGCACTGCGCCGAACGCCTGAACGAGCAGGCCGAAGTCGAGCAGAGTGATTTCGTTATCATTGTCAGCGTCGGCGTTGATGACCCTCAGCATCACAGGTACGCTTCCACTACCGGCTGCGGGTACCGGCACGTTGCGAGCAAGTGCTCGCAGCCAGTGCGAGAACTCATAGTGCTCGCCGAAGCGGTCCTGCACGTAGCTCTTCACGGCGATGTCGTAGAGGCCCGGCGTAATGCCGTTCAGCTTAAACGAACCCACCCCGCCACCTGCATCCGCGGAGGTGTTGACGTTGAGCGCAATGCTCTTACGGAACAGCACGTTCTGGGTGCCGGGCTCGCGAAACTCCAGCGTCAAAGGAGGTGCGACAACCCACTCGCCGTCGCCGCTGCCGTACTTATCGCTGCCGAAGAAGCCGTCCAGTAGAACCATACCGTCTATTTGTGGTGCTTCAGCAGGCTCGATAATGTACAGCTTATCCCAGCGCACGTAGTAGAGCTTTCCACTGGGGCTGACGGCGACCGGTGCGCGTGCCCCCACCTGGAGCGCGTAGAAATCATACCAGTTGGGTCCCCAAATGCCCGTGTCCAGCTGCCACAGCACCTGCCCGGTCAGCACGTCTACCGCGATGACCTGTACGCTCTCGCTCCGCAAAGGGTCGTCATTGTTGTGACGGGTCATGGCAATCCAGACGCCTCCCGGATGCATCCCGCTCGGGTCTGGCACCAGCTGCGCGAAGTGGTGCATTTCGCCCCAGTGGGATGGACCGGATAGCAGGATGCGGTGCGTGAGATTACCGCGCCCGTCGCTGGAGTAGATGCTCACTACCCCGCTGAAGTCGGAGGTGATGATGGACCTGCCGTCCGGTAACAGCGCAGCGGTATCACACCAACCGTGTCCACCCACCTCGTGGCGCAGCGGGTCGCCGGCACCATCCGCAGGTGGAATTGGGTCGAGCACCGATTCGGTTTTGGCGTTCAGTCGCCCCTTGATGGCTCCTGTCGCCACGTCGTACACGGTGAAGGTATAGCCGTAGTCGCTCCACGAGACCTTGTACAGCTCGCGGTTCACCGGAGAGTAGATGAGGTGGTTGTGATTGGCCTTTTCGCCCACGGCGCGCCATTGGATGTTGCCCGTCGCGAGGTTAATCGCTATAACGGTCTCCTCCCCAGACACGTTCGAGGAGACGTTGAAGAAGATGCCGGGCACGCCGTTGAAAGCATCGGGCACGATGGTAAACGACTGGTTGGGCATGTTTACCACATCGCCCGTTGGCACTCCATCGGGCAACTGATAATCTGCCATAAACGTAACCGTGCCCGTTGCGGCGTTGATCGCTAAACCGGTGATCACCGTGATGTCTTCCTCGCCGGTGCTCTTGGGCCACGGTTCGGAAGCGGCATACAGCGTGCCATCTGCCAGAGCCAGCGCGCACGACCAGTTACGGGGACCGTCTGGCAACGGCACGGTCCAGAGGGTTGCACCGGTATTTTTGTTCAGTGCGGCGATGACCGGACGCGAGCCGGGCCCGGCTTTGCCGAACTGGCATCCCACCGCGTACACCCGCTGTTGCCCGATAATCAAGCCTCCCCAGCCACGGAAGTGTCCGAACAGGTTATCGGACTTCCAGCGCAGGTTCCCGTTGGGGTCCAGCGAGTAGATACTGACGCTTTCAGTGCCGTTCGGGTTGGGTTCGTTGTTACTCCCGCGCCAGTACAGGTTACCCTGCGAGTCGAACATAATCTGACTGTGGAACCCGTGTCGCGGAGGCTGAACTCCCAGCGGAAGCGGTATTTCCCGCAGTACTGCACCTCCTGAAGTAAACAGGTAGGGCGCAGAGGTCACGTTGGTACCGTACAGGTCGGCGTTCTTCAGCGCCCAGGGCCCGTCGGGCCAGTCTCCCTGCCCCCAGGCTGCTGCACCAACCATCAGTAGCAGTACCGCCAGTGATGCGAACCGAGCTTTCATTTCTCTCCCTCCTTTTCTCTCACATCGAGACCGTGCGCAGTGCCACTATGTCAACACGCCCTGCAGCGGGGCATACGGAGGCCGCGCTGCAGAGCGACGTCACTGCCGGATTGCTTCTGGGCAGGAGGGCACACGCCCTCCTGCCCTGCCACCTAATCCGCGCCGATCAAGCCGAAGTTCTGCACCAGGATGCCGAAATCGAACAGCGTGATCTCGTCATCGCCGTCGAAGTCTACCGCTTGGTTCCAGCCGTCATCCCCGCGCACTGCGCCGAACGCCTGAACGAGCAGGCCGAAGTCAAACAGCGTGACCTCGTTGTCGTCATCGGCGTCGCCTGCCAGCATGGTGAGTGAAACCGTGACGCTGCCCGTGCCGTTCGCGGGAACGACCACATCCGTCGCCAGCGCACGCAAGGTGCGCGTGAACTTGAACGTCCTGCCGCCGTCCCACGGGAAGAACTGGATGTACTCTTTGGCGGCAATGTCGTACGTCCCGGCAGGGATGTTATTCAGCTTGAAGGAGGCGATGCCTCCATCCAGCTGCGGTACCGACAGCGCTACCGTCTTGCGGAACAACACGTTTTGTGTCCCCGGCTGACGGAACTCCAGCGTGAGCGGTATCGCTGCCGTGTACAGCCCGTCGCCACTACCAGTGTTCATCGGTCCCACATAGCCCGGTATCGCCACCAGCCCATCGATCTGCGGTGCGGGAGCGGGCTTGAGAATGTGCAGGATGCCATCGGGCGTCATGTAATAGACATACCCACTGGGTCCCATCACGGCGCAGCCGCGCAGGTCTACATGGCTTCCTCTTTGCGTGTCGTACTGCCACAGCACCTCACCGGTGACGGCCCCGACAGCAATCACCATGGAGGTCTGACCGGTTTCCGAACGCTCGGAGCGCGTGGCGGTTATCCACACGGGCTGCAAGTTTTCCATCTGAGGCACTACCAGCTGCGCCACGTTGTGGAACTCGCCCCAGTGTGACGCCCCCTGTGTGAGGATGCGCCCGGTATAGGCGCCCGACTCGTCGCGGGTGTACAGTGCCACGATTCCGCCGAAGCCCGCCGTAATCACCGAGGTGCCGTCCGGCAACAGTGCAGAGGTATCGGCGTAGCCATGCCCGCCGATATTGCTCCACAACCATGAGCTGCTGGACTCCAGAGACTGCAACGGGTCAATCATAGACACGCCACTCCAGTTCGACTGATGCTTGATAGCACCTGTCACCGGGTCGAAGGTGGCGATGGTCTGTCCGTAGTCACTCCACGAGACCTTGATGAGCTCATTGGTGACCGGCGAGTAGATGATATGGCTGTGGAAAGCCTTGCCCGCTGAGGTTGCCCAGTAGTTCCCTGTGGCGAGATTGATACCGAACACCGTCGGGGCGGTCGGGTCGCTCGGAGAGCGGTCTACCGTGAAATACAAACCGTGCGCCCCTGCGCCGAAGGCGTTGGGGACGAGGGTCAGCGAAGTGTGGGGGGTAGCCGTCCAGCCACCCTGAGAAACCGTCACATCGTATCGGCGGATAATATTTCCATTCGCCGCGTTAATGGCGTAAATGGTCACTGTGGGGATGTCTTCCTCGCCGGTAGAGCGCAGGTAGTCTCGTGTGGCAACGTACAGCACCCCGTTGTACAGGGTAGCCGCGTAGCCGGGCTGTCCTTCCGGCAGCACCGTTGTCCACAGCGTCGCGCCGGTATTCTTGTCCAGCGCAGCCACCACGGGTGGGCTACCTGCGCCCGTCTTTCCGTACTCCGCACCGATCCCGTACACCGCGTTCTGCCCGACAACGGGAGATGGGCCCGGCCAGTTGCCGAAAATGTTGTCGGACTTCCAGCGGAACACGCCATCTGCGGTGAACGAATAGATACGTACACTGTTGTTGGGAGCGTCTCCGCCGATGCTACCGCGGAAGTACAGGTTGCCCTCGGAGTCGAAGACAACCTGCGCCTCATAGTGTCCGCCCGGGCGGATCGCATAGGAGCTGATGTTGACAGGGGTGTCTACCACTCCCCCGCTCGAGAACAGCCAGCCGACGCTGTACGAGTTGGTCGCGAACAGGTCGGCGTTTTTCACGCCCCAGGGAGAATCAAGGTTGTCTTGCGCACCGGTCGTCGCCCACAATACCAGTGGCAACGCCAGCAGCACGAGCCAGCGTGCTTTCATGTGTCCGAACCCTCCTTTGCTGAATAGACTATCTATCCCAAACGGCTGGAGGGACGCCGGGCATCGCGCCACTAATCGTACGGATTGCTTCGCGCTGCCGCAACGTCTCCTCCTGCCCGACTACCGACAACGTGCGGCGGGTGCGTAGTCCCACTGCCAGAGGTTGCCCTTCGGTTGCCCGTTCACCACTTCCAGAGCGGCAAGGGTTTGCGAGGGGCGATACCACTTGGCGTGCCCATCCGCCATCACGTAGTTTGCACCGTCGTTATGCAGCAGCAGGCTCGACCACGCAGCGGTTTCCTGACTGTACTGCATTTCGGTCCACGCCCAGCACTCATCGGAAATCGCCCACCACCAGTGCATATCCGGCGCGGGCGTCGTGCCTGTAGGCAAACGCATCACCGTGCCGAAAGAGATAGACTCGGTGACGGCGATGGCTTGCGCCGGTTGTGGAATAGCGGCGAGAGACCGCACCGTTCCGGGTCCATGAGTGCCGTTTGGATTAGCACCCAGCCAGCCGAGCACATAGGCGTTCCCCGAGTAACTGCGTGCGCCATACAGCGAGTAGCGTCGACGCAGCTCGTTTTGGTTGAGGCAGGCAAACCAGCCTCTCTGGCATCTCTTACGGTACTCTGCGAAGTTGGGCAGGTTCGCCGGACAGCCGAAAACGCCGAGGTTCTTGGTATACGGGTAAATCAGCTCTGCCCAGGTGGGAGCGATGTTCGGAGGGCTCAGGGGATACTCGTTTCCCGGCATACCCCACGACCAAGGCAGGGTCTCATCGTAGTCTTCGGCGTACATCATCAGCGCCAGACCGAGCTGCTTCATGTGTGATAGACATGCCGCCTGGTTAGCCTTCTCCCGCGCGCGCTCAAATACGGGAAACAGTATCGCCGCGAGGATGATGATAATGGCTATCACCACAAGAAGCTCGATCAGCGTAAAAGCGCGTATCCGTCGTAACATGGCGCCCTCCTTTAGTTCGTGCCCGAATAGTAGTCGATGGGGTCCCAGCGCACTCCAGCAGGCGTGCTGTTCAGCGCGGATAGCGGCTGGGGCACCACTGCCTCCGCCTTGTACCATTTGGAATGTCCGTCCGCGAACGCGATGTTCACCCCATCCGAATGGCGCGCAGCAAAGCCAGCCTTATTGTTGATGGGCGTTGGTGAAATGTTCGCCCGCACAATGTAGCCGACAAAGCCCTGAGTGACATCGCCCGGCACACTGTCGGTTACTACCACCACCATCGCCGGTTGCACCACGCGGCTCAGCTGCACCACATAGTCCACCTCGTTGCGACTAGGGCTGAAAGGCGCCCATTCGCGGTTGTAACCGTAGGGCAGCCAGCCTCGCTCACTGTACGTTTCCACATACCTGCCCGTACCATCCGACGGGCATCGGAACAGACCGGTGTTCTTGATGTACGGCGCCACCATCGCGCTCCAGATGGGAGAGTCTGGAATAGTGCTTACCGCAGTCGGAGGCATGTACATGTCGTAGTCCTGGCTGTACATGCGGAAGGCTTTGGCAATCTGGTTGAGATTGGAGATGCACTGCGTTTGCCGCGCCTTATCGCGTGCTTTCGCAAACACAGGGAACAGTATCGCTGCCAGGATGGCGATAATCGCAATCACCACGAGTAGCTCGATGAGCGTGAACGCCCACCGCAGGCGTCTTCTCGCGTTCACCTTCGTGTCCTCCTTGCGTTATCGGTTACCCACACCGGTGCAACAGACACTGCCAACCAGCCCGTGTGTGAGTCCTGCGATATTCCTCACAACCAACGGTATTATAACACCCTGAAAGATTCTGTGCAAGACTTTTTTTACCACCACATTCCCCGCAATTAATGAAACTGGTATTTTTGCGTGTGCTTCGTGGTATCCTCTTTATGAACACCTTGAGCAGGAGGATACGCTTTGAGGATTCTCTTCTTATGCACCGGCAACTCGTGCCGCAGCCAGATGGCGGAGGGCTT
>JAPWUZ010000140.1 GCA_028275265.1 Armatimonadota bacterium
TTTCTACGTAGCGCTTGATTTGCGCAATCGCGTTGTAGATACCGGTGATCAGGGGGTCACCCTGTACGTTAACACTCATGACCACAGCGGGGCTGACTTCGATATTCAGGTCACCGTGGTCGCCGTGATAAGTGAGCGTATCGCCAGACACGCTGAACGGAGCCGTCAGGGTCTGCAATCCGCCAAAGATGAAGCGGTCGCCGTAAGTGGTGTTATTTCCGATGCTGACAATCTCCGCCAGAATCTGTCCTATCTGTTGTGCGATGGCAGCGCGCCCCTCCGGGTTTTGTGTATCGGTCGCCGCCTGTATGGCGAGGCTCTTTGCTTGGCGAACCAGGTCATTCAGGTTCTCCAGCGCAACGTCGGTGATAGAGAGAAAGTTCTTGGCGGTTTTGAGGTTACGCTGGTACTGCTCGCTCTCCTGCAGCAGACGATGCAGGGTGATACCCAGCGACGCACCAAAGGGGTCATCAGAAGGTCGCTGGATGCGTTTGCCCGTTATCACCGTTTGCTGTGCCAGGTGGTAGCGCTCGTAATTGCGCTCCATGACCTGTTGCATTGCGTTAAGCATCTGTGCCGTGCTAATACGCATGCTCCATCATCTCCCTTTACATTATCGGCGTCCGGCAAATGCCGCCAGCATATCGGCAATGGCGGCATCCATAATGCTTATCAGTTGAGCCGCCGCCTGATAGCTGCGCTGGTAGCGCAGCAGGTTGGACATTTCCTCGTCCATATTCACTCCGGAGACCGCCTCTCGCTCGGCTTGCAGGCTCTGCAGAATAATCTTCTGGTTTTCCTGACCAGTGGACGCTGCGCGGGTATGTTCCCCCAGTTCCGCCACCAGCGCGCTATAGAAATCGGGTATGGTCTTATTGTCCAGATTCGCGACGGGCTGCTGGCGCAATCTCGCTATTTCCAGTGCCTTATTGCCGTCACCAGGCGCAGGTGTCACTCCCGCTGCAATATGGTTGATATCGAGAACGTCGTCACTTACCCGGATGCTCAGTGCATCGCTACCTTCCAGCAGACGGTAACCCGTATTGCCATCGAGCCCATAACCTGACTGATGAACAGCGTTGACGGAATCGATCAGTTCTTTTGCCAGCCTGTCCAGCCGGTCCCGGTAGGTACGGACGTATTCCATGGCGTCCATGAGTCCGCGCACGCTTCCGCCGCCGATGTACGCCCGTACATCTGCGCCATTGGTGAACATTTTGTTGATATAATCCGCCTCGTCGGGTAGAGGATTTGCACGTTCCGCCTCTACCAGGACGAACTCGCCCAGAGATAGCCTCACAGTGCCGTCCGACAGCTCCGTCGTACGAACTTCGACGTATTCGGAAAGTTTTTCTATAAGGCTGGTCCGTTTATCCAACAGGTCATTGGGCGTTGTGCCCAGTGCCTTGTTATAGCGTATTTTCACATTCAGGTCGGCGATGCTCTGGGCAATAGAGTTGATTTCACCTGCCGTCGCCTGCACCCGCTGCTCCATCTCTGCAAAGATTTCATCCAGTCGCCCTGCCAGCTGCCGAAAGGTACGTGTCACACCCTCCACCTGCTGGTACACACTGGCTCGCACTCCGACGTTCTCCGGGTTGGCAGACAGTTCCTGAAAGGCGTTGAAGAAGCCGATAATCTGCCGGGACAGACCGGCATCCGTCGGTTCACTGAAGACATCCTCCACCTGCGTCAATCGCTGATAAAGCGTGTTCAGCCGGTGGTACTGACTGCTGGTGTTGGCAACTCGCCCGTCAAGGAACATGTCTCGTATCCGCTGGATGCTCTCCACGCGGACGCCGCTGCCCATGAACAGCGTCATGACACCCTCCAGCAGCAGAGGTTCCGTGGTAGCAAGGTTCACCCTCTGGCGCGAATAGCCGGGCGTGTTGATATTCGCCAGGTTATGACCCGTTGTGTTCATGGCCATCTGCATCGATTGCAGGGCGCGCGACGCCAGTTCTATCCCGAAGAACGTCCAGGGCATAAAGCTAAACCTCCGTGTTCAGGATGACCGCTACCCCCGTGCTGGACTGCGGGTGGTAGCTCGCCTGATTAGAAGCGGCGTTCACCACCAGCGCCAGCCAGGTATTCACCGTTTCCGCCGCGTGTTGCACCAGGGTGCGGTTACGTTCGTTTAACGTTTGCAGCTGGCGGATGTCCTGAAGCAGCTCTCTCTGAAGCCATTTCAGCGCGCGTGCTGCGTTTTCCGGGGCGAGGCATGCGCAGTCCGACAGCGTTGGGGGCTGCGCGTGCAGTCCCACTGCCTCGCCGATGCGGCGAGCGACATCCTTGCGGTGGTGCTCCAGCATGTCTATCTCGTCAAGATGTAGCGCCTGTTCCTGGGTAATCTCCGCCAGCCTCTGTACATTCGCTTCCGCTAGCGCGTGTGTTTGCTCGCGTGCCAGACCGATTAGCGCGCGGATATGTCTGCGCTGTTCGCGCAGGTTGGATATCAGTTCACGCCACAGAGCATTATCCTGTTTGTTCATGTTCGTTCCCTCCTGAACCCCTCTCAGGCGTTTGCAGATACGGGCTGAGTTTCTCATATATCAGCCTGCCCAGTCCGAGCTGGTCGCTCTGCGCCAGCTGCCTTGCCAGCGCTTCGTCCATCATGTCGGTGTACATCTGGATAGTGTAGCTGGACTGGGTGCTGACGATGGTGCGGCGCATGGCACGTAGCAGCTGGTGCAGGAACTGCGCTTCCAGTTGCCGCGCGGCATCACGCAGCTTCCAGCGCTGAATGTCCATCGTCTCGCGGGGCTCCACGCGCATCATTGCACCTCCACTTCTGCATGGAGCGCGCCCGCCGCTCTCAACGCCTGCAAGATGGACATCAAGTCGCGCGGGCTGACTCCCAGCGCGTTCAGCGCCTTCACCAGCTGCTCCACGGTGACCGCTTCGGGCAGGGCGACCAACCGCTCGGCTTGCTCCGTTAGCTTCACATCTCGGCGGGTAGTAACTGCCGTGGTGCCACCCGATAGCGGATTGGGCTGGGACACCTGCGGTTTGGCATCGATACGCACCGTGAGGTTGCCGTGAGCCACCGCCGCCGGAGCCAGTGTCACGTTTCCACCTAGCACCACCGTGCCCGTGCGTTCGTTGATCACCACGCGGGCAGGGGCATCCGGCTGTACGGTTATTTCCTGCAGGGCGGCAATCAGCGTCACGACATCTTCGCGGTCTTCACCGCTCATGTCCACCCTGATCGTAGCGGCGTCCAGCGCACGAGGAATGGTCTGCGGAAACTTCTGCCGGATGGCGGATGCCACCCGAGCTGCGGTGGTGAAATCAGGCGTGTTCAGCGTAATGAACACGCTGTTGTCCTTGACCACACTGGCAGGCACTTCGCGCTCCACAATGGCTCCCGCCGGTATCCTCCCGACAGTCAGGTGGTTCTTCTGCTGGGACGACCCACCCGACGACGCGCCGAAACCACCAACTGAAATCGGTCCCTGTGCCACGGCATACACGTTGCCGTCTGCACCCATCAGCGGAGTTTGCAGCAACGTGCCCCCCTGCAGAGAGCGAGCGTCGCCGATAGAGGAAATGGTGACATCGATCCTGCTCCCCTCCTTTGCAAAGGGAGGAAGGTCTGCGGTCACCACGACCGCAGCGATGTTCTTGACCTTCATCTGCCCGGCGGGTACACTGATGCCAAAGCGTTGCAGCATGTTTGCCACCGATTGCGTGGTAAACAGCGTACCCTTGCTGTCTCCGGTGCCCTCCAGTCCGACCACCAGCCCGTAGCCAATCAGCTGGTTGCCGCGCGCGCCATACACCTGTGCGATGTCTTTCAAACGCACATCCGGCGTTGCCAGTGCCAGCACGGCGCAGGCGCACATACCGATAACGATGGACGCCGCTTGTTTCATCTTCTGCCACCCCATCAAGCGTTATCTCAGAACAGCCACTTCAGCAGTTTCGTCAGCAACCCTTCGTGTTGTTTGTTGCCGACAGGTCCCTTGCCCTCGTAATGAATCTCCGCCTGCGCGATGGCGGTAGAGGGAACCGTGTTCTCTGCCGACACATCTTCTGGTCGTACGATACCGGTCAACACAATCTTCTCTTTCTCGCCGTTCACGCCAACCGTGCGGGTGCCTTCGACCTTCAGGTTGCCGTTGGGAAGCACCTCCTTCACGACCACGCTGATTTTGCCTACCAGCGTTCCGCTTCGGGTGGTGCTGCCAGAAGCCTGCGAGCCAGTCTTGCCGCTGACCGACCATTCGGGCAGCATACTGAGCAACGGACCCACACCCGGTTTGGTGGATGCCGAGTCGCTCTTGCTGGTTTTGGTGTCGGCGCGGCTCGACGCGGTGGTGCTTTCGTAGATGAGCACCGTTAACACATCGCCCTCTTTGACTGCCTTGCGGTCGGCGTACAGGCTGCGATTGCCGTCTTTCCACAGCGAGTCTGACAGGGCGTACCCAGAAACCCAGATGATGAGTAATGCCACAGCTAACACTCTCATCGTTTTTGCCTCCATCTCATGGCATGTCCACCGTCACTGTCTCCGCGTCCAGCACGGTAGCCAGTAGGGTCTTGCGCGTATCGGTTACCTGCACGCGAATGCGTGCGCTTGCCTTGCCGTCCTGCAACGCGACCGCGCTGGTTTCCACCACAGCTCCCGCGAGCCTGACCAGCAGCTTCACGTTCTGCCCACGACGTATCACGGCGGGTTCCTCCACTGCCGAACGCTTCAGCGGTTGCCCGGCAGCCACCCTGTAGCGAGCGATTTTGCCCGCCACCTCAGCAGGGTCGCTCAGCAGGTCGGGGTCATCTGTAGCGACAGCAATTCGTTGAATCGCTACCACGTCGCACTCGATGGTCTCACCGGCGCGGATTGTCCTTTGGGCAACCAGCACCTCACGCCAGCGGTTGACGCGCAGGCGCACGTTCAGCGTCACTGGCGAAGCCCCCGGACAATTCACCTGTACCGGCACCAGGTACAAACCTGCGCCCAGCGAGCGGGGCTCGCCTGCGGAGACCTGCACATCGCCGGCGGGCAGCGAGAGGTCGCGTACCGGCGCATCGCATATCGCCTGCGCATCATCTGGCAAGGATGCTGTTTCTCGCAGTTTCTGAATTGCCGCGTCTATCGCCCGTTGTGCCGGAAAGAGATGGGATTCCCGTCTCACCACTATTCTCGCCGGAGCGACGATCTCCAAAGCCTCCGGGCGAATCCCGTGCTGGCGCAGGCGGGTGACAATCTGCTCCGTCGTGATGGCGCGTTCTAATCCGGGCAGGGGAGAGGTTCCCAGCACCACGCCTGCCAGCCTATCCCGCATCTGGGCATCCGCGCCGCTGAAGGTGGCAACGTCACCAAGAGTAAACTGAGCGTTTTTAACCACACTCACTTCGCGCACCTCAATACGCGGCTGCTGGATACCCCATGCACCTGCTGCCACCACTGCGATGAGGATAGAGAAGAACGCCCGCATCACCTGTCACCTCTATCGCCGCAGGTTGTTGGCGATATTCAGCATCTCATCGGAGGTCTGGATGGCTTTCGCGCTGATTTCGTAGGCGCGTTGGGCGATAATCATCGCCACCATCTCATCCACTATCTGCACGTTGGACATCTCCAGCATGTTCTGGGCAACCGTGCCGAAGCCTTGTTCACCAGGCGCGCCTTCGACCGGGTCGCCCGACGCTGCGGTGGGTTTGTACAGGTTTTGCCCCAGATGTTGCAGACCGCTCGGATTGATGAAACGCGCCAGCTGGATTTGCCCAACCTCATCGGGCGTTGTTTGCCCAGCCCGCAGGACGGATACCGTACCGTCTTTACCGATAGTGATGGTCTGCGCGTCCTGCGGGATGATAATCTCCGGCTCCAGCGGGTAGCCGTCAGAAGTCACGAGCCGCCCCTGCACATCGATCTTGAGCGCGCCGTCCCGGGTGTATGCCACTGTACCGTCGGGCAACAGCACCTTGAAGAAGCCGTCGCCCTCTATCGCCAGGTCGGTGGGGTTGTCGGTCTTCTGGAGCGTGCCCGTGGTGAAGATGGTGGCGGTGGAAACCGGACGTACGCCCAGCCCGACGTTTAGTCCGGTGGGTACCTGTGCTCCTCGAGCAGCAGTGGTTCCTGCCGGGCGAAGCGTTTGATACAACAGGTCCTGAAAGTCTGCACGGCTACGCTTGAAGCCGACCGTGTTGACATTCGCCAGGTTGTTGGCGATGACATCCAGATGTAACTGCTGTGCAGCCATGCCGGTCGCCGATGTGAAAAGCGCCCGCATCATTTTCGATCAAACCTCCTCCACAATGTTCCTGTTATCTCTGGTACCCCCTCAGTCAGTCAGGGGCGTTCATCGGCTTCCGTGCCTGGCGCACGCACGGTCCAGCCGAAAACCTGAAGCTACACTTTACCAACGTCGTTTACCGCCCTCTGCAGGGTCTCATCGTGCGCCAGAACCGCCCGGTGGGACGCCTCATAGGCACGCATCGCCATGATCATGTCTACCATCGCCTGCACCACAGACACGTTGGAGCGTTCCAGTGCGCCCACCTGCAAGCGGAACTCCTGCAGGGGTTGTGCGTCTCCCATAAAGCGATTTGCGCCCTCTTTGGATGCGTTACGCAACTGCACAATGCGGAGTCGGTCTACTACCTGCCCATTTGCCAGCACGTCGCCGTTCGGGGCAATGGTCAGGGCAACGCCTGCGCTGCGGATGATACCTCGCGCCCCCATCACGGGCATTCCGTCGGCAGTGACCAGAGTGCCATCCGCCGCCTGCCGAAACGCGCCGTCGCGGGTGTATCGTTCACCCTGTGGGGTGTTGACCACGAAAAAACCATTCCCGTCGATGGCGACATCCAGCGGCCGTCCGGTGAGCGTAATGGCTGCTGGGCGCAGGTCGGTGACCACTGCATCTACCTCTGCGCCAAAGGACAACGCGCCGATGTTTGATGCCGATGCGCCCTTTTGCGGGTCACGAAGTCGCCAGATGGCTCTGTCCAGAGCGGTGCGAAACACCACCTCGTCCGCCTTATAGGCGGTGGTATCGGCGTTCGCCAG
>JAPWUZ010000141.1 GCA_028275265.1 Armatimonadota bacterium
CCCTGGGCGGCGATTGGAGCGTGGCTTATGGTGTTTCCGCCGACGGCTCCGTGGTGGTCGGCGAGGCTGAAAACGCCGCATTGGATACTCGTGCCTTTCGCTGGACGGGTTCTGGTGGGATGCAAGACCTCGGCACCCTGGGCGGCGCTTGGAGCGCGGCATATGGTGTTTCCGCCGACGGCTCCGTGGTGGTCGGCGCGGCTTACAACGCCGCAGGGCAGCTTCGTGCCTTTCGCTGGACGAGTTCTGGTGGGATGCAAGACCTCGGCACGCTGGGCGGCCATGAGAGCGCGGCTTATGGTGTTTCCGCCGACGGCTCCGTGGTGGTCGGCTGGGCTGAGAACGCCGCAGGGCAGCTTCATGCCTTTGTCTGGACCGCGGCGGGCGGGATGAAAGACCTGGACACGTTCTATCTGCGGGATTACTTCGGGTATGATGGCTGGTATCTTGCGGCGTACGCCATCTCCGCCGATGGGCGGTACATTGTGGGGAATGGCTACAACGCCAGCTCAGGGCGCGCCGTGGGCTTCTGGCTGAAAACGATGGCGGTCATTCGCGGCACGCTGACGCTCGGCGATTATGGCGGCGACCCCTCGCTGGTGCCTGTGTCGGTGCGCCTGCGCAAGGAGGGTGGCAGTGAAGAGACCTACACCATCTACACCGACCGCAACGGCAACTACTCGCTGTGGTTGGAGCCGGGCACCTACGAGGTCTCCTTCAAAGCTAGCCACTGGCTGCGGGTGAGCCTGACGGGGGTCACACTCGGGCCTGCGGATGAAGTTACCGGTCAGGACGCTACACTCACCAACGGCGATATCGACGGGGACAACGAGGTGACGCTGTTCGACTTCGGAGAGCTGGTGGCGGCGTTTGGCAGTATGCCCGGCTACAGCAACTGGAACCCCAACGCCGACCTGGACGGGGATGAGGAGGTTACCCTGTTCGACTTCGGCATCCTGGTGCAGAACTTCGGCGCGATTGGGGATGAGTAGCCCTCACCCCCTGCCCCTCTCCCGGAGCTTCGGGAGAGGGGTTTTTCATTTCACACGGTACGGCTGGTTCTGGTGCGGCGGCGCGGTGCGGGCTGGGGGCGCGTATCCGGCTCATAGGGGATAGGCACATAGTCCACGCCGGATTTACGCTGCACGGGCTGTGGATACAGCGCCATCAGACGGTGAACCTCTTCGGGAAAGTCGGTGCTGACCGGCAGTCCCATCGCCTTCGCTTCCTCGGCACAAATGGGATAGTCGTGTGTCCAGGTGCCCTCGCTGAGCAGTGCAGCCAGCTCTTTCGCTTTGTCGGGTGGTAATTTGGCGGAGAGTATCTCCTCCAGCAGGCGACGCACCTGCCAGATGGCTTTCCGCGCCACGTCTGCCAGTATCAGCGTGCGGTCCTCCACATGCTCCGGGCGTTTCATCTCCACCGCGCGCAGGATGGAGGCAGCGGGGTAATCTCCGAGCTGCGGGTCGACGGGTCCCAGCACCGCGTGTGGGTCCATGACAATCTCGTCCGCAGCGAGGGCAATCAGCGTGCCACCCGACATCGCATAATGAGGCACGAACACGGTCACTTTTGCCGGGTGGTTGCACAGGGCGCGCGCAATCTGCTCGCTTGCCAGCACCAGCCCGCCAGGGGTGTGCAGGATGAGGTCAATAGGGCGGTCCGGCGGTGTCATGCGCACCACACGCAGCAGGTCCTCGGCGTCTTCGATATTGATGTAGCGGAACACCGGGATGCCGAACAGCGCCAGTGCCTCCTGCCGATGGATCATCGCAATCACGCGGGAGCCTCGCTTCCTTTCGAACGCCGCAATCGCCTGCAGACGCGCCGCCTCCAGCATCCGCTGTTTGATAATGGGCGCCAGAAAGGAGTAAATCAGAAAAAACCAGAATATCTGGTTCACTACTGCCGCGAAAAAGCCTTCCATCTCGTGCACCTCCTGTGCGTGTACTATTCGCTTCATCTGAAGAAGAAGCCTGCTTGTTGACAGACTCACGGCAATGCGCGTATACTTTTGGAAACGCCAGACGACGGCATTTCCCCGCTGGCTTTTCCGATACACGCCATCGCGCCATTACGGTCTGTTGAAAGCAAGGGTACAGCGCGAGGTACTGGGATTACCGCGATATGGACATGATATGGGACAAGGGCGGGCAGAACCGCTGGCAACTTACTCTTTCGCAGGAGCGTTAGTGAGGTGAGGTGGTTGCGATGAGCAGACCTCTGGTATACCCGCGTCACTACATCTGCTACCGCGCGCGGAGACCGCTGGCAATCGACGGGAGGCTGGACGACGCGGCATGGGCGGATGCGGCATGGACGGAGGAGTTTGTGGATATCGAAGGAGACGTCCGTCCACGCCCCCGTTTCCGCACGCGGGCGAAGATGTTGTGGGACGACGAGTATTTCTATGTGGGCGCGGAGCTGGAAGAACCGCATGTATGGGCAACACTTACCAAACGCGACTCTATTATCTACCACGACAACGACTTCGAGGTGTTCATCGACCCCGATGGGGACAACCACAACTACTACGAGCTGGAACTGAACGCCCTGAATACGGTATTTGACCTGCGCCTCGAGAAGCCATACAAGGATGGAGGCACTGCCCTGATCGACTGGGACATTGCCGGTCTGAAAACGGCGGTGCATGTGGACGGCACGTTGAACAACCCGTATGATGTGGACCGCGGCTGGAGCGTGGAGATTGCCATCCCCTGGAGGTCGCTGGCGGAGTACGCGGGATGTGCGTGTCCCCCGCGTGATGGCGACCGGTGGCGCGTCAACTTCTCGCGGGTGGAATGGAAGGTGGTCATCGAAAGCGGGCGTTACCGAAAAGTGCCCAACACGCCGGAGGACAACTGGGTGTGGTCGCCGCAGGGGGTGATCGATATGCATCGCCCTGAGACGTGGGGCTATGTACAATTCAGCACGGCGAAACCTGGCACGGCACGCTTCCGTCTCGATAACACCTTCCCAGCCCGAATGGAGCTGACCCGTCTGTATTATGCCCAGAAAGAGTTTTATGAGAAGCATCAACGCTGGGCGAATGACCTGCGGGAGCTGGGGTGGATACCCCGAAACCTGCCCGGTTGCGAACCGCCTGTGTTGACACTCACACCGGAAGGCTATCTCGCCACGATGCGCTGTCAAACGCGGGATGGAAAACGGTATACGGTGCATATTCGGCACAATTCCAGAACGTGGGTGGAGTAGCCGATGCAGCCGGTGTCGGCGATTTGGTACTATTTAGGTGACTACAGCAGCGAGGTGTGCCGATGATGGAACGAGTGTTCAACTTTTCGCCGGGTCCGGCGACACTGCCGCTACCGGTATTGCAGGAGGTGCAGCAGAATCTGCTGGCGCTGCCCGGAGTGGGCGCGTCAGTGCTGGAAATCAGTCACCGAAGCAAAACCTTCGAGGAGATGATTGCGCAGGCAGAGGCGAACATCCGTGCCCTGCTGAACCTGCCGGAAGAGTATCACGTGCTGTTCCTGCAGGGAGGAGCCAGCCTGCAGTTTTCGCAGGTTCCCATGAGCTTCCTGCGTGGCACCGGTCGTTCCGCCGATTACATCGTGACCGGTTCGTGGGCGAAACGTGCGCTGGCAGAGGCGCAGCGCGAAGGAGCGGTGCGAATCGTCTGGGATGGCAAAGCAGACAATTACAGCCGCGTGCCCAAACGTGGCGAATGCGAGATAGACCCCAACGCCGCTTATGTGCATTTCACATCCAACGAGACCATTCAGGGCGTTCAGTTTCCCGCCGAGCCGGAGACGGGGGATGTGCCTCTGGTGTGCGATGCCTCGTCGGACTTTCTCTCGCGCCCGATAGACGTCAGACGCTATGGACTGATATACGCGGGGGCGCAGAAGAACGTGGGACCGGCGGGGGTAACTATTGTCATCATCCGACAGGATATGCTGGAACAGGTACCCGACGACCTGCCTACCATGCTCAATTACAGGGTGCATGCGGAACACCGTTCGCTGTATAATACGCCGCCGGTATTTGCCGTGTACGTGGTGATGCTGGTAACGCGCTGGCTGCTGGAGAACATCGGCGGACTGGAGCAGATGCACGCCATCAACCGGCAGAAGGCGCAATTGCTTTACGAGGCGATAGACCGCAGCGAGGGCTTTTATCGCGGTCACGCGCAACCCGACAGTCGCTCGCTGATGAACGTTACCTGGCGATTGCCCAGTGAGGAGCTGGAGGCGCAGTTCGTCAAAGAGGCGAAGGAGGCGGGCTTGCACGAGCTGAAGGGACACCGCTCGGTGGGCGGCATCCGTGCCAGTATCTATAACGCGATGCCCATCGATGGCGTGCGCACGCTGGTGGAGTTCATGGAACACTTCCGCCAGAGGCATGCCTGACCGGAAGTTGACGTGCTTCCAAAACGGCAGCATCCTGCGGGGCGTGAATCAGGCAGGAATGCAAGCTGGGCACCGGCGAGAGTAGGGAATACTCTCTCGGAGGTGAGTGCAAAATGAGAAGGGTTCTCCATCACGTATTTGCGATGCTCGCAATGATGGCTCTAACGCCTGCCGCGTTCTCTGCAGGAGTAGTCGTGGGAGGCGATGCCGGCGCAACTGAACCAGTGCCAGTGGGACAGGAGCTGCAGGTGAGTGCAGACGTTGACCCAGGAGCGAACTGGGCGCAGTTTGTCATGTTTGACTCGCACGATAACGTCGTGTTCCGCAGCACGATGTTGCCCGTTGGTGAAGATGGCACTGTCAGTACCGTGTGGACGCCGCCTTTTGCCGACACCTTTACCGTGTGGGTATACAGCTATGACTCCGGCGGCACCCTGGTCAGCCAGACACGGGTATTGCTGGTGTCGGTTTACCAGCCAGATGCGCGCGGCTTCATCACCGGCGGCGGTTGGATCGAGGCGGATGGCCACCGTCGCACTTTCGGCTTCGTCGCCCAGGTGCAGCGCAACGGCAGTGTGCGAGGTAGCCTGGAATACCAGCGTCATGGACTGGGCATGAACGTAAAATCCGTCGCTATCGACTGGGTGTATGCTCCGAATCCGAACGAGGGCTATTTTAGCGGCTGGGCGACTCTAAACGGCTCCGGTCAATACCGTTTTTACGCGATGGTGTGGGACTGGGGTGAGCCTGGCCGAGCGGATTTCTTTGCGCTGTGGGTATATGCGCAGGATGGTACGCTGGTGTTTGCCGATTGGGGCGAGCTGGCGGGTGGAAATATCGTGATACATGCCAACCGATGACCCTTAGCGATTCCTGATGCGCACCGGAACAGCCCAACAAGTGGCTGTTCCGGGAACACTTTTACCGGAACCACGCCAGACCAAACCTCCTGCTCTTGCACAGCATCTCCTGCTGTCACGACCCGGGCCTTTCTGCAGAGGAAACTTTCCCGCTTGCCGTCGAACACCATGATGTTTATCACGCCAGACAGTTCCGGCAGGTGCGTTATCTGGCGGCGGGAATTCGAAGACAGCAGGCAGGAGGTCAACCATGCACTATTTCGCACAGGTCAACTGCCCCGTAGAATGGGGATTCGTGTCCCGGCGTTCCTATTCCGACCCTTTCAATGAGGTGCAGCTGGACGTTGTTTTCACCGCACCGGACGGCAGCGAACAGAGAGTACCCGCTTTCTGGGCGGGCGAGCAGGAGTGGCGAGTGCGCTTTGCACCCTCGCAGGTGGGAGATTACCGCTGGCGCACGATTTGCAGCGACGCCGCCAATGCCTCCCTGCATGGTGTCGAAGGCACACTGACCGCTGTCCCCTACGAGGGGAACAACCCTCTGTTCCGGCGCGGTCGGTTGCAGGTGTCTGCCGATGGTCGTTACTTGCAGCACCGCGACGGCACGCCGTTCCTTTGGCTGGGCGATACGTGGTGGATGGGACTGTGCAAGCGGCTGCGCTTTCCGGGCGACTTTGCCGTGCTGACCGCTGACCGCGTGCAGAAGGGGTTCAGTGTCATACAGATTGTGGCGGGTCTGTATCCCGACATGGGCGCGTTTGATGAGCGTAGCGCGAACGAGGCGGGTTTCCCCTGGGAGGAGGGCTGGCAGCGCATCAATCCCCGATACTTCGACATGGCGGATTTGCGCATCTGGTGGCTGGTGAGGAGCGGACTGGTGCCGTGCATTGTGGGCTGCTGGGGATACTACATCCACTGGCTGGGCGTGGAGAAGATGAGGCAGCACTGGCGCTATATTATCGCGCGCTGGGGAGCATATCCGGTGGTGTGGTGTCTGGCAGGCGAGATACTGATGCCTTTCTATGACGACCATCCCCGCCCGCGCGAATGGCACGAAGAGTATGCCCAAAAGACCCGTGCCATGTGGGAAGAGGTGGCACGCTATGTGCGGGAGATAGACCCCTATGGGCACCCGGTAACTGCGCACCCATCTGTCTCCGCCCGCGATAGCCTCTCCGATTCATTACTGGACTTCGATATGCTGCAGACGGGACACGGTGACCGCACCAGCCTGCCCAACACGATACAGCAGGTGAGTCGCTCGTACCATCGTGAGCCGGTGATGCCTGTTGTGGAAGGCGAGGTGTGCTACGAGGGCATCGGCGAGGCGAGCCGACAGGAGGTGCAGCGGCTGATGTTCTGGGCGTGCTGGCTGAACGGTGCGAAGGGCTTCACCTATGGTGCGAACGGCATCTGGCAGGTGAATACGCGCGAGAAGCCATACGGACCCTCGCCGCACGGTATGGCATGGGGAGATACCCCGTGGGAGGAAGCGTATCAGCTGCCGGGCTCCGCGCAGCTGGGTATGGCAAAGCGGCTGTTGGAGCGCTATGAGTGGTGGCGCATCGAGCCGCATCCCGAGTGGGTCGAACCGCACTGGAGCGAGCAGAACTGCTTCCTGCCCTTCGCCGCGGGCATCCCCGGCGAGCTACGGCTCATCTACGTTCCTGCATATCAGTGGCGGGTCACGGTCAAATCGCTGGAGCCGGGGACATCTTACCGCGCCTTGCTGTTCGACCCCGCAACGGGGCAGGAGAT
>JAPWUZ010000159.1 GCA_028275265.1 Armatimonadota bacterium
TGGCGTAAATCATCAGGTGGTAGCCCTGGGCGAAACCAATATCGGCAATGCCTCGCATGATTTCCGATGACCACCAACCCGCCAGAACGGAATGTCGCACATACAGCTGCAGGATGCCCAGTGTGCGGCTGCGCATTCCCGCCAGGCGACGGGCGGCTTCATTGGGGTAGTAGTTCAACTCACGGGCGAGGCGCAGAATCTCCGCGCGGACCGCGGCGCTGACCCGTGCCCCCGGCTTGTTGTTGAGCACGTAGGACACCGTCGCCTGCGAGACGCCGACACGTTCCGCTATCGTCTGCATGGTAACCCGCCCGCTCGGGCGTCTACCTTTTCGCCTCTTCTCTTTGATTGTACTGGAGGCTTCAGTCGCTTCCATTTGAGCGCAGCCTCACGGTTTTGCGCTTAATCAAGGTGTACTGATTATATCCTGCCGCGCTGAGTCTGTCAAGGGGTTCACTGCGTTTTTCAGAAAAATCCACGAGAAATCCTTGCAGGAGCGTCGGTTCAGAGCGTAGGCTGTGAGCAGGAATCTTTCCGCTGACGCGGAATGCAACAAGCGGGAGGAGAAAACAGATGAGTGAGCGGAGACCTTACGATTTCCTCACAGGTGTTATTGCACCGTTCTGGACACCAGTAGACGCTTCGGGGCAGCTGGACCTTGCCGGCACGCGAGCAATGGTGGACTACCTTGCGGACACCGGTGCGGTGCGCTCGGTCTTTGGGCGCAGCGGCATGGGCAAGTGGCACACCTTCACTATAGAAGAGGCAAAGCGCTTTACCGATGTACTGGTTCCTGCCTGCCGCAAGCGCGGGCTGGGCGTGCTAATCGGCGCGATGGGCGAGTGCTTGGGTAGGGAGAAAGGGTTGCGTCCCGACCCACAGCGTTATACCGAGCAGAGCATCGAACTGACGAACTACGCACAAAAGGCAGGCGCCGACGCAGCGGTGCTCATCATCCCGGATATGCTGCCAGCGGATGGGGTTCCGCCGGCGGAGGTGGTCTGGCAGTATTTCATGACGGTGCATGACGCCACCGGTTTTCCGCTGGTGTTGTATCAGCCGGGTGGCACTAACCCTGCCTACTGTTTGACCTCCGAGCTCATGCGGCGTCTGGTGACTCTACCTCGCATCGTGGGGCTAAAGCTGTCCACCGACAAAAAGGAGGTCTTTGCGCCGATTGCGGAGGTGGTGCGGGGTAGCGGTTTTGCGCTCATCGCTGGCGACGAAAGCTTTTACCTGCGTGCGCTGGAGCTGGGTGCGTGTGGCGTCATCGGGGGAGGGTGCATGTCGTGGCCCGAGGTATTGTGGGCGGTCGGCTACTACTATCGTAAAGGTGACATGGCGCGGGCACGTCGGGCGCAGGAGACAGTGTGGCAACTGGAGTCCATCAAGCGCGAGATGGACGGGTGCGTGCTGTGGAAGCAAGTGATGATTGCAAACGGGGCAAAGTTCCAGCCTTACGACCGCAGTGGAACTCCACCTTATCCCAAAGAGGTCGTGATGGAGGCGTTACGGGAGTGGAGACAACTCACTGCCCCGTATCGCCGATTGTGTCACGCGCAACGCACCCGCATGAAGGTGGCGTAGGTGACGTGGGACGGTACTCATTATAACTACGAAGCGGCGCGCGAGCGCATGGTGCAATACCAGCTGGCGGCGCGCGGTATTACCCACCCGCGCGTGCTGGAGGCGATGCGTCGGGTACCGCGGCACCTGTTCGTTCCGCCAGAGCGGGTTTACGATGCCTATTCCGACCATGCGCTGCCCATTGGGGAGGGTCAGACCATCTCGCAGCCGTACATGGTCGCGCTGATGACGCAGTTACTGGACCCCGCACCTTCGCATCGCGTGCTGGAAATCGGTACGGGCAGCGGCTATCAGGCGGCGATTCTGGCAGAGCTGGCGAACGAAGTGGTTACCGTCGAGCGCGAGGAGAGTTTGTCGCAGCGTGCGAGAGAGGTGCTGGAATCGCTGGGTTACCGCAACATCACTTTTGTGGTGGGCGATGGCACGGAGGGCTACCCACCGCTGGCGCCGTATGACGGCATCATCGTCACGGCAGGCGCGCCTTTTATCCCGCAGCCTCTGGTGGAACAGCTTGCGCCCGGAGGCAGGCTGGTGATACCCGTCGGGCATCGCTACGAGCAGGTGCTGACGGTTGCCGAAAAGGATGAGCAGGGCAAGCTGCACATCTCTGAACACGGCTACTGCGTGTTCGTGCCCCTGATTGGTAAACACGGCTGGCGTTCCGAAGCCGACGGCGAATGGGAGCCGGAGGGGATTATTTAGAAAGAGGTTCTGCGGCTCACCGTTGCCGCCGGCTCTTCCACTCGCAATACGCCTCCACATGGTAAAGGTTGTTTAGCAGGGGTTCCGCGTAGGCGATGGCGCCGTATTCCACCTGCCCGATATGGTGCTGTTTGCCCACATGGTTGTTCCAGTCCACGCCTTCGGTGAGGAAGCCGTACTCGCCGTAATGGTGTTTGGAAATGGCGGTCAGGATGTCCAGCGCAAGCTGTTCATAAGTTCGCTCGTCGGTCAGTTGGTGTGCCTCCAGATAGGCAAGAGCCGCTTCCGCGTTCTCCCACAGGTAAGCGGTGTCCCAGCTGTCTTCCATGTAGAGCAGCCCTTTGGTGGCCACACCGTTGCGATCCTCGTGCATGACGAACCGTTCCAGCCCGGGCAGTATCTTCTGAAGCGCGTACGGCTTCAGGGAGGGGTCGCCCAACACGTCTGCGGCGCGGACGAAGGTGCGAAAGGCGATAGCGTAAGCAACGTTCTCCTGCCTGTCATAGGTATCGTGGTTCACGCTGCCGAAGAAACCTCCTGCTTTCTGGAAAGCCTCTATCCCACGTTGCAGTTGCAGGCGATAATCTGCCAGCCCCTTGCGCGTGAGTTCTGTCCACATCCACAGCAAGTGTGTGCCGTCGCCGCTGCAGTCGAAGATGGGGTCGTTACCACCTTCGGCGGCCAAAGGATACGGCTCGCCCTGCAGGGTGATTCGGCGCGGGAACCAGCCGTTGGGCAGGGTAGGGGTAACCGCACTGAGCCAGCGAGCGGTGGTGCGGGCGCAGAGGTTCAGTCGTTTGCGCAGAGCCGAATTATCTGTCCGTTCGGCGCATTCCAGCATCTGCAGCACCACTCGTGCCACGCTGCCGGGGCAGAACCAGTCGCGGTTGTGCTTGAAGTTCAGATAAAACGTTCCGTGGCGTACATCGCGATAGAGCCACTGCAGGCGGTCATGCACGTCCACAAAGTGGGCGAGAGTGTGTTCAATGAGAGCGTTGCCTGCGCGGATGCAATCCTCTCGCCCGAACGTCGTGCCGTAGCGCAGCAGAACCGCTGCCCCACCCAGGCTGTTTGCCGCCCAGCCGGGACCTTCCAGCGGACCGAAGTCGTGCCACAGTTGCGGCTCGCCCTGCGGGTTGACGAAGGTGGAGGTTGCCCGCAGATGCCCGTTACACGGCGTCAGGCAATGCAGTGCGAAGCGCACAGACTGCTCCGCGCTGTGGGCGATTTGCTCTTCAGGTGTGTTCATGGGTTCACTCCGGTAACTGCGAACAGAATGGGAGTTGCCATCTCGTCGGTGACGATGAACTCGATGGCAGCAATGGTCTTCTGCGGGTGCGGGTTGTCCCAGCGCAGGCTGCGCAGGGCGACGGTTGCTCCATCCGCGCATTGCCCGCGCCACACCACTGTGGCAAAATACGCCGGGCCGATGTCATCCCATGCACAGATGTTCACGCCGTATTCCAGCGGAATCTCCTCGATGGTGTTGTCGGTGTACCAGATGCGGTATCTGCCCACGAGCCTGTTCCTGTCGACCTGCCAGCCGGTGGCGTGCAGGAAGTAAAGCGCGGACGCCCTGCGACCGACAGGCAGGTGTACCATGCGTGGCAACGATTGTGCGGGAAGCATGGAGCTGGCAAGGGCAACAGCCGACGGCTTCGCCGGGTCCGGTGACAGGCGAAACCGCACCCCTCCCAGCGACTGCTCACCGCGGGGCAGCTGGCGCAGGTCGTGTTCCGCTCCCAGCCCAAGCCATCCCTGCGTGTTGGTTTGTGCTGCGCTGATGTTCATCGCTTCGGAGAGGTCCAGCGCGAAGCCGGCTCGTGGGCGGGCGGTCAATGGGCGACGCTCGAACAGGTCGACGAACAGGTCGTCGGGCGAGTAGGGCAGCTGGTCGGGCGGGGGACTGTTGTTGCTCCAGGCGTATTCTGCTGCCAGCACGAACGCCGAGAACTGGGGGAAGGCGGGTTTCAGTACTGCCTCGCTGATATTGTAGCCTGCCCACGTGCTCTGCAACAGTCCCAGTATACCTGCCTGTTGCGCCGCTTTTGCGAAGTTGTAGATATTCATGGGTGTGTACCAGGTGGTAGCGACCACCTCGAAGCCCGCTTGCTGGAACACGCGCAGGTTTTTCTGCACGAACTCCTCCGGAGGGCGTGGCTGGTAGTGCCAGTCGCAGATGATAATGTCTTTGGGCAGCATCTCTCGTCTTCGCTGTGCCTCTTCCGGGCTTTCGGCAAACGCCGCCATGTCAGCAGATTCGCTGCGATGCAGTAACATGTCTCCCCACATCATGGTGCGGATACCGCGATGTTTGAAGCGGTTGTAATGGTGCAGTACGTCGTCCACGAAGAGCTGCGTTAGCCCGCGCCTTTTGCACTCCTCGTGGTAGGGGAACCTGCCGAACATGTTCACCTCGTCGTGCCCGATGTGGAAGAAGCGCGGCTCGAAGACCTGCAGAGCCTCGTCGTATACTGCGTCGATGAAAGAGTGGGTGCGCGGGTTCAACGGGCAGTAAGCACGCAGGTTTTCGGGGTCTTCGGCGATGTCCAGGTTCTGCCCGTTGCGGAAAATCCACTCCGAATGACCCATCGACTGTACCAGCGGGATGACCTCCATCTGGTGTTGTCGGGCGAAGGCGATAACCTGCCGCAGGTCGCGTTTGTCCATCGAGAAGTCCACTGCGATTTCCGGCGCGCTGTCCCACCGGGTGTACTCGCTCTCCAGCACCAGCGTGTTAAGCTTCAGGTGTGAGAAAATGCGCTCAATCAGCTTTTTGTGGAAAGGCAATGCGTTGTTGCCCAAGAACAGATGCGCTCCACGAAACCGGAGGGAGGGGTAGTCTACAACCAGCACCCTCCTCAGCGCGGCGCCGTCCGGTCGCGCCTGCAGGCACTGCTGTAGCGTTTGCGAGCCGTAGAACACCCCTCGCTCGTCGTTGCCGAGGACTGCTGCCGCTGACGCTCCCACCAGCAGAGCATAGCCCTCTGCCTGTTCGGGCATTTTGAGCAACGGGTGCCATGCTCTGGGAAGGCGGGAGAGGCAAGGTCTTAACCCGAACAGCACCACGTTGTCCAGACGTGAAGGTGTTCCGGTGGTCACGCGCAGTGTGAGCCCGTATCGGTCTCGCAACATATTCACGAAGGACTGGGCGGCAGGAAGGCTTGCCTTATCCATTGCCACCACGCGGGTGCGTGCGTTGAGGGGCAGGAAACCTTCACGCCACTGTACCTGTTTGGGCTGCGGTACCAGAAGCACGGGGCGTACTTCCGCGCCGACGGCCTCTTTCAGTGGCACGATTCGGGTGGCAACGGCGATACGCTCAACGGGTTGTACCCGTTCAATGGGGGTAAAGCGCATGGTAACCCGCAGGGTAACCGGTAAGTCTTTCTGCAGGGGGAACTGCAGGTAACCCAGCCACAGGGTGGGAGCCTCTCGCGCCCAGCCCTGCGAGTTTTTGCGACCGTCAAACAGGATGATATCGGGAATGTCACCTTCAGCGGTGATTTCCAGCGTGCCAAAGCGGGTTTGCAACGTCAGCTTACGGAATCTACGCGCAAAGGTGCTGTCGTCTCTGTCTGCCGCTTTGGCGACGGCAGGAATGGTCCCGCTGAGGATGCCGTCTGGCGTCTCTGCGGTATACGTCGCGCCGACCAGCGGCTGCGCCCGCAGGTACCCCACGCAGTACTCGGCAATGGCGGGCACATCCTGGGTGATGACGCAACGGACGGTAACCTGTAACGTGTTGTCATCCAGCAACCGCCACTCTTCCGTAGCGGTGAACGGCGAGTCCAACTTGCCGTGCTCTGCCACGAGGCGTCGTTCTGAAGCCTCTGCTCGCACGCGCGGAGCGGTGCCGCCGCTGGAGTAGTAGGGCGTGCTCCAATCGGGGGTAGCGGATTGCAGGGAGGTTTTGCGGATGAGGCTGATTCCCG
>JAPWUZ010000142.1 GCA_028275265.1 Armatimonadota bacterium
GCGTACGCTCTCTGTCGCCTGTCCCATTGCCGGAGCCATGCTCTTGACGGCAAGGTTGAATCCGCGCTCTCCGGTAACCACCAGCAAACCCTCTACGCCCGGCTGGTTCTGCGTGAACACATACACCGGATGAAACTTCTGCCAGCTCAACAGGACGGGCACATCCGCCAGGTGACGCCGAAGCACCGCCGCCAGCCGGTCAGCCGCTTCCTGCAACGCTTCCCGCCGATACTGGTTCACGTCTCTCCAGTAGGCACAGCGGGTCGCCTCCACCCGACGCAGGTTGCCTGTCTGCAGGTCGTACAGCTGTGGAATACCCTTTTGCCCGCGCCAGAGGGGGAGTTGACGTGCGGCGTCGGCAAAAGACTCCAGGTTACGTTCCGAGAGGGCCCACGCGCTCATCAGGTTCTCCAGAGTCTGATACTTGCGCGCCAGAAAGGCTTCAAAACCCAAACGAAACCCCGGCGAAGACGGTACGATGCCGTCATCTTCTAAAGGCGGTGTCCACCTTCCCAGCGGGTCCACGAAGAACCGAAGCCCTTTGCCGAATCGCAGTTTGCCCAGAGTTTGCAGCACCCCATCCCGCCATGCATCGTAGCTCTCCCACACGTCGGGAACGAAGCCGCCGCTGTCCGCCAGAGGGCGATGGGGATAGGCAACCATAATCGCCATGACACCTTCCTGCAGCTGAAGGGGCAGACGCCCCACTCCCTGTTCCACAGCCACGCGCGCATGGCTGAGGATACTGCCGTCATGGGTGTCTACCACAAATGCCTGTGCTTGGTCGGCGTATGGCGCGCGGAAAACGACAACCCCACCCTGCGTAATGTTGGCGATACGGTTGGATGCCGGTGCCACCACATATCCCTGCGCGACAGGCAATCCCGCCTCCCCGAGGGAAAGACCATAGCGCATATTTCGCGACTCCAGCGCATCCACCAGTCGCTGCCAGCGTTCGGCAGGAATGGTCGGCGCCGCATCGCGAGGCACGATACAGACATCGCTGATGCCTGCCCGCACCAGTGCATCCAGCAGTTGCTCGTCGCGCTGGAAATCCGCCTCCGTGGAGTCAACCCGCAGCGACTGCGGGGTAAACCACACTCCTGCTGGCATGTAGATTTCCCCGTCCCACTGAAGGCTGTGCGCAGGCGTCACCTGCCAGCGATGGGTTACGCCATCGCGGTCTACGAAAACGCCCTGTCCCAACATCAGCCCCTGCGCCTGCGCCACGGTGGCAAGGGCTGCCAGCGCCAGCGCGAAAACGATACCTCTGAGCACACTCCTCGTCCTTTTCCACGAATTTCTGCATACGCTTTCGCCGTGCGCTGCAGTTGTTCCTGCCGAAAGGTTTTTGCCCCCCTGATTGCGAACCATACCGTAGCAGTGGGGGCGTCATGATAGAGATACAGGAAGCGTCGGTGACATATCCCAACGGCGTGCACGCGCTCCGTAACATCAACCTGCGCGTGGAGAAGGGGGAGTTCGTGTTTCTGGTGGGTGCCACCGGGGCGGGCAAGTCCACCTTGCTCAAGCTCATCACGCGCGAGGTGTTGCCCTCTTACGGCAAGGTGATTGTGGCTGGACGCAACGTCGCCGAGATACCTTCCCACGAAGTGCCCTACTACCGCCGGATGATGGGAGTGGTGTTTCAGGATTTCGGGCTTTTGCCCAATAAAACCGTGTGGGAGAACGTGGCGTTCGCCCTGCGGGTACTGGGGCTTCCGCGCAAGGAGATTCGCAAACGCACTGCCAACGCCATCGAGCTCGTGGGGCTTCTGCGCCGCTGCGACAGCTTCCCTGCCCAGCTGTCGGGAGGCGAGGCACAGCGAGTTGCCATCGCCCGCGCCATCGCCAACGACCCGCCCCTGCTTCTGGCGGATGAGCCGACAGGTAACCTGGACCCTGATACCTCCTGGGACATCATGCAGCTACTCAGCCACATCAACATCCGCGGCACAACGGTGCTTGTCGCCAGCCATGATAAATACGTGATAGACCGAATGCGCAAGCGCGTGGTGATGCTGGATAGAGGTACCATTGTCAGCGACGTTCCATGTGGGGTGTACACGCATGAACCTTAGCCATGTAGAGTTTCTGGTCGAAGAGGCTCTGGTCAACTTGCGGCGCAACGGCTTGATGACGCTGGCAGCCATCGGCACGGTCGCGCTCGCGCTGGCGGTGTTTGGTGGTTTCGGATTAATCCTGTGGCGACTGGAGAATCTGGCGAACAGTCTGCCCCCCAAATTCGCCATCGACGTGTTCCTGAAGGACAACGTCTCGCGCCAGCGGGCGCAGGAGCTGCAAAAGGAGTTTGAAAATCACCCTGACATCGCACAGGTAACTTTCAAGCCCAAAGAACAGGCGTGGCCCGAGTTCCAGAAGGAGCTACAGCAGGAGATTACCGCTGCCCTGCCGTATAACCCATTGCCCGACAGCTTCGTCATACAGGTCAAAGACCCTTCGCGGACAGGGGCGGTCAGCGCGTGGCTGAAGAGCCTACCCGAAGTGGATGCGGTGCGCGACGCGAAGGAAGAGGTGGATATCATCCTGTCGGTGGCAACGGTGGTGCGATGGGTGGGCGTCGGCGGCACGGTGCTGCTGTTGATTGCCACCAGCATCATCATTTACAACGCCATCCGCCTGACGGTCTTTGCCCGCCGTCGGGAGATACGTATCATGCAGCTGATTGGGGCAACATCGGGCGCCATCCGCACGCCGTTCGTGCTGGAGGGGGTGGTGCAGGGCGTGCTGGGCGCGTGGATTGCCTGCGGGCTGATTTTCGCGGTGTCCAGACTGGTATCTCACTTTGTGATGCGCAAACTGGTGTTCATCGACAGTCTGGGTGGCTCGCCGATGCCCGTGTGGATGGTGTTTCTGGGGTTGACCGTTCTGGGCGCGGCGATAGGGGGTGTGGTCAGCACCCTCTCCGTCCGAAAATACCTGCAGGCAGTGTGAGTCCTGTTGGGGGTGAGTCATGGGGTCAAGATGGGAATGGCTGGTTAGTCTGGCAATTGTTCTGGTGATTGCATCTTTCGCGGTAGCAAAACCGCCGCAGCGTTCGTCTACACACTCTTCTAAGCCAGCCGCTGCCAGTAAGACCGAGTTGCAGAAGAAGCTGGCAACGGTGCAGAAGCAGATTCGACAGGCCCGCGCCGAAATCCGACAGATTCGCAAGCGAGAACGCGCTATCACCGCCGACCTGCTGGCTACCGAGCAAGAGCTGGAAACCACTCGCAAGCGATTGCACACGGTGCGTGCCCGGCTGGACACCGTGCGTTCGTTACAGCGCAAAACCGCCGCGCGCCTGAAGGAGCTTGAACAGCGACTACAGCAACGCCAGCAGCTGCTCGCCCGCCGTGTGCGCGCCGCGTATCAGCTGGGTAACGCCAGCACGGTGCGCGTACTGCTCGGCTCGCGGGATGTACATGACCTCATCAGCCGCTCGTACGTACTGGGACGCATCGCACGGGCGGACTCAAGACTGGTGCTCGCCATCCGGCAGGATAAAGAGGAAGTCGCCCAGGCAAAAGCGCAGCTGGACAAACAGGCACAGGAAATCGCCCAGCTGGAAGCGGAACTGGCAGAGCAAACCTACCGCTTACACCAGCAGACAGAGGTCAAACGGGAAATCTTGCAGGACATTGCGCACGACCGCGCGTTGAAAGAGCAGGCGCTGGATGAATGGGAAGAGGAGTCGCGCCAGATTGCCGCGATGTTGCGGGCGATGGAACAGACCCCACGGGGTCAGGCACGCCTTGCGAGACCGTTCCGTGGGGGGTTCATCCGTCCGGTCAACGGACCGATTGTATCGGGCTTCGGGATGCGGTTCCACCCGATATTGAAAGTGAACCGAATGCATACCGGCGTGGACATCGCCGCGCCCTATGGCACCCCCATCAAAGCCGCAGCGGACGGAGAGGTCATCTTCGCGGGCTACCGGCGCGGCTACGGTAACACGGTCATTATCGACCATGGTGGGGGCGTGGCAACGCTGTACGGACACTGCTCCGCGCTGGCAGTGGGCGAGGGCACGACGGTCAAACAGGGCCAGGTTATTGGCTATGTCGGCGCGACGGGGCTGGCAACGGGCCCCCACCTGCACTTTGAGGTGCGTCGCAACGGCGAGCCGGTGAACCCGTTGTAGGTTTCATCAGGTTTCAGTTATCTCCACATGTCCCAGATGAGTCTTGCCAGAATGGCTGCCACTGCCCACAGGAAGAACTTGCGGATAAAGGGACTGCCCCAGCGCATGGCCAGACGACTGCCCAGCCAGCCACCCAGCACGTTCGCCAGCAGGAACGGTATCGCCAGCAGCCACTGCACATGCCCCTGCCACGCGAAGGTCAACAAAGCCGCAAGGTTGGTCGTGGCATTCAGCACCTTCGTGTGCGCCGTTGCCTGCAGAAACTCCATGCCCAGCAATGTGGTCATGCCGAACATCATGAAGCTGCCCGTGCCCGGGCCAAAGAAGCCGTCGTACATCCCGACCACCAGCGCGATAAGAAAGGTAACCAGCTCCGGGTGGCAGTGGGTTAGCGGGCTGCGTCTCTGTATTCCCAGTTCCTTGCGCTGCCACGTGTATACCCACACTGCAATCAGCATCACCACCACCAGCGGGTGCATCACCGACGCGCTGAGATGCCCTGCCAGCCTCGCTCCCGCCGCTGAACCGACAAACGCTGCCAGAATGGGTATGCGCAGGCTTCGCCAGCGCACATGTCCTCCACGCGCGTATTGCCACGCGGCGACCGTTGTACCACTGATGGAGATGAGCTTGTTGGTTCCCAGCACGGTTGCCGGGGCAAGCTGTGGAAACAGCAGGAGAAGCGCGGGTATCTGGATAAGCCCGCCACCGCCCACAATGGCGTCAAAAAAGCCTGCGCTCAGCGACGCCAGACTCATCAGCACATAGTGGAGCAAGGATGTTTCAGGAAGCGGCGGCATTCTCCACGCTTTCCGTTCGGCTATCGGGCAGCACAAAACCGAAACGACTGCCTACGTTCAGTTCGCTCTCCACCCACACGCGACCTCCGTGCGCTTCTACCAGATGCTTCACGATGGACAGCCCCAGCCCTGTTCCGCCCTTGGCACGGCTGCGTGCCTTGTCCACCCGGTAGAACCGCTCGAAGATGCGCTCAAGGTGTTCGTTGGGGATGCCGATGCCGGTGTCCTCCACCACGACCTCGCTTCCCTCCGGCACTTTTCGTGCCTGAATGCGCACCTGCCCCCCTCGCCGATTGTACTTTATCGCGTTGTCTATCAGGTTCCACAGAATCTGTTCCAGCTGGTCACGCTGAGCACAGACGACAAAATCCTCCGGCACATCGATCACCACGGTAACCTGAGCCTCTTCCACCTGTGTCCGGAGCTGCTCCACCAGAGAGTGCACCACACCGCTCAGATGGATTTCCTGCGTCTGGGGGATGGGACGCGCCTCCGCCTTAGCCAGCACAAGCAGGTCATCGGTCATGCGAGTCAGTCGCTCGGTTTGCTGTACGATAGTGTTCAGGAACTTTTGCTGGACAGCGGGGTCGTCCGGCGGGGATTCAAGCAGGGCTTCCGCGTTGGCACGGATGGATGCAAGCGGTGTGCGCAGCTCATGCGAGACGTTGGCGACGAAATCACTGCGAATCTGTTCCAGCCGGCGCAGTTCACTGATATCCGTCATCACCACCAGATAGTTCGAACCAGCAGCCTGAGGTGCGGTGGGCAGAGGGAGGATACGTACAAACACCGTTCTGGGGTGAGGGTGTGGGAATCGGAGCTCCGCATGTTGGGGTCGCATAGTCTGCACACAACGGGTTAACAGCAGGTTGAGGTCATAACACAGGGTGCGCTGCAGCAGGGTCTGCCCCAGTATCCCTTTTCCCAGCAAACGCGACGCTGCGGGATTCGCCGAGACGATGGTACCTTCCGCCGTGACCAGCACCACCGCGTCCTGCAGGGACTCCATCGTGTAATGGAGCAACGAGCGGTAATGCTGAAGTTCGGCGGAAAGGTCTTCGCATCGCCTCTGGATAGGGGATGTCTGTTCTTCAAGACGGCGCAATTTCACCATCAGCACCGTGACCGCGATGCCCAGAGCCAGCACCAGCAGCCACGGCAACCACCCTATCATACGTCATCCCCGAAACTTGTAGCCAACCCCACGCACTGTCAACAGATACTTCGGCTTGCGCGGGTCGGACTCGATTTTTTCCCGTAGCCAGTGGATATGCACATCCACCGTGCGCTCCTCGATATATTTCTCCTCACCCCACACACGGTCCAGCAGGGTTTGTCGGGAGAACACCTGTCCCGGGTGCTCCATCAGGAAGCGTAGCAGGTCAAACTCCTTCGGCGAGAGGAGGAGCGGTGTATCCCCCAGCCGGGCTTCGTGGCGATCCACGTCAAGGCTCAGTTCACCCGCCTTCAACACGTTTCCCGCCGCCGAAGCAGGTGTTTTCGCCCGCCGCATTACCGATTTGATACGCGCTATCAGCTCCCTCATGCTGAACGGTTTGGTCACGTAGTCGTCCGCGCCGATTTCCAGCCCCACTACGCGGTCGGTTTCTGCTCCTTTCGCCGTCAGCATAATGATGGGTACGTTGCTGCGCTTGCGCAGAATCTGGCACACTTCAAACCCGCTGCGCGTGGGAAGCATCACGTCCAGAACCACCAGGTCCGGGTTCTGCTCGTGAAAAAGCCGCAGGGCATCCTCCGAGTCGGTAGCGGTGACGACCTCAAACCCCTCACGCTGCAGGGCATACTGCAGAGCGTCCAGAAGCGGCTGCTCGTCGTCAACGACAAGGACTTTCATCTGTCCTCACCCCTTATCCGAAGGGGTTTACTCTGCGATAATCTCCACGTTGGCGCGGGGGACGACCACTTGCTTGCCGTCCTCCAGCTCTGCCTCCAGCACGCGCACCATCGCGCCCGTAGGTATCTCCACCAGCTGTGGCGGCAGGGCGGTTACCGTTGCCAG
>JAPWUZ010000143.1 GCA_028275265.1 Armatimonadota bacterium
TCGCACCCACAAGGGTGAGGTCGTTGCGCGTTTCGCGCCCTTCGCCTGTCTCCGCCATCAGGATGCGCCCGGTGCGCACGTCGATCAGGCGCACATCTGCTTTGACGCGCGCCGTACTCTGCCGTACACGAACGCCTACGGAGAACTGTGCGATGACGCCCCCCAGCTGGCTTTCGTCGCGGATGCCGAACTCGGTGATACGCCCGCCAAGGATGTAATCCACGCCCAGAATCTTGCCCATCTCCACCGCGGTGGCGGGGTCAATGATGCCCGAACGCGCCAGCTGTTGTTCGCGCAAGACCGCCTCCAGTTGCGAACGCTCCACCACCTCCAGCCCCATCTTCACCAGCGCGGTGGTGAGCATATCGCCGATAATGTTGCCGATTTGCGCGGAGCGGTACTCCATCGGCGGGTCGAACGAAAGCACGGCGATGCGTTTGCGGGAGCGGGTTGGCTCTTGCGCCCAGCTACCTGCCACCAGCACCAGCGCCAGCAGGATAAGTGCCAGCCTTCTTTTCATGATGCCCAGCCTCCTTTGCACTGTCTATTATTATAGACGTTCCTGCTCGACCAGATGCATCATGATTTCATCAGGCTTACTGGTCGATGGTTCGCTGCCTGTCCGTGCACTTCGGGACACGTTCCTATTCGCTAACGACAACTGTCCCTTCCTGCCCCGTTCCGGCAACAGGAAATCCCCGCTCTCTTGCGGAAGTGAAAAAAGCACCATTTGCACAGGAGGTAGACCCAATGGCAGCATCTTCCGAAACCCGAAAGGTGATAGTGCTTATCGGGGACGGGATGGCGGACCGACCGCATCCCGCCTTGGGCGGCAAGACCCCCATCGAAGCCGCGCATACACCGAACATGGATCGCTTAGCAAGAGAGGGCGAAACGGGGCTGATGGACCTGATTGCGCCCGGCGTGCGCGTGGGCAGCGATACGGGACATCTCGCCCTGCTGGGCTACGACCCCTACGCCGTGTATACCGGACGCGGGCCCTTCGAGGCGCTCGGTGTGGGCATGGAGGTGCGCGGCGGCGACATCGCCTTCCGCTGCAACTTCAGCACCGTGGACGAAAACATGGTGGTGATAGACCGCCGCGCAGGGCGCATCACGGAAGGTACCGACCAGCTCGCCGCGCAGGTGAACGGCATCTTTATCGAGGATGTGCAGGTGTTCTTCAAGGAGTCCGTCGCACACCGGGGCGCGCTCATCCTGCGCGGACCGGGATTATCCCCCAAAATCACCGACGCCGACCCGCACGTTGAGGGCGAGAAAGTGCACGAGGTGCAGGCGATAGACCCCGATGATGCCGCCGCCCGGCGCACCGCGCGCATCGTCAATCAGTTTGTGCGACTCAGCTACGAAAAACTGAACAACCATCCGGTGAACCAGAGGCGGCGCGAACAGGGCTTGAACCCCGCCAACATCATCCTGCCGCGCGGAGCAGGCGTTGCGCCCAGCATCCCGGACTTCAACACGCATCACAAGCTGATTGGCGCATGCGTGGCAGAGACGGGGCTGATCAAGGGCATCGCCCGCTTCGTGGGGCTGAAAGTGCTGGAAGTGCCCGAAGCCACCGGCGGACTCGACAGCGACGTGATGGCGATGGGACGCAAGGTTGCCGAAGCACTGCAGGAACATACCTTCGTGCTGTGCAACGTGAAGGGACCCGATGTTGCCGCACACGACCACAACCCACAGGCGAAGGTGGACATCATCCAGCGCATCGACGCCATGCTGGGCTGGCTGCTGACGCAGATTGACCCTGCCACCACCTTCATCGTGGTCTCCGCCGACCACACCACTGCCTGCTCGTTTGGCGATCACACGGGTGAGCCGGTTCCCATCGTATTGTGGGGACCCGAAGTGCGCACGGACGACGTCACGCAGTTTGGTGAGCGAGCCTGCGCCCGGGGTGGTTTGGGACGCATTCGGGGCAAGGACCTGGTACCCATGCTGACCAGCCTGATGAACGTACAGGAGAAGTTCGGTGCCTGAGTTGCCGACGGTCGCGGTCTTAGGGGCAGGAAGCTGGGGTACAGCTCTCGCGCTGTTGCTGGGTAAGAAAGAGGTGCAGGTAGCGCTGTGGGCGCGTGATGCCGAACTGGCAGAAGCCATTCGCCGAGAAGGACAGAATCCGCGCTACCTGCCCGGCTTCTCTCTTCCTGCTTCGGTGAGCCCTACCAGCGACATCGCGCAGGCGGTTGGCGAGGCGGAAGTGCTGGTCTTTGCCGTACCCGCAGGCGCGTTGCGCGAGGTGGCTGCCGCCGTTCGGGAATGTCTCTCCTTCCCACGACTGCTTATCTCCGCTGCGAAGGGACTGGAAGCGGACGGCAGCCGCCCCTCGCAGGTACTGCAAGCGACGCTGGGACAGCACTGTGGCGATATCGTGGTGCTTTCCGGTCCCAACCTCGCGCTGGAGCTGGCTCGCGAAATCCCCACGGCAACGGTGGTGGCTTCCACTTCCCCCGAGGCGGCGAGGCGCGCGCAGATGCTGTTCATGCACCCTTCCTTCCGCGTGTACACCAATCGCGACGTCACCGGTGTGGAACTCGGCGGCGCGCTGAAGAACGTGCTTGCCATCGGTGCAGGCATCAGCGACGGCATGGGCTTCGGCGATAACTCCAAGGCGGCGTTTATCACCCGCGGACTGGCGGAGATGGTGCGACTCGGCGTGGCGCTGGGCGCGGAGGAGCGCACCTTCATGGGGCTATCGGGCGTGGGCGACCTGTTCGCCACCGCCTCCAGCCATCTCAGCCGCAACTGGCGTGTTGGGTACGGACTGGCACAGGGCAAGCCGCTGGCGCACATCCTGCAGGAGCTTCGACAGGTGGCTGAGGGTGTGCCGACTACCTTCGCGGTGTGCCAGCTGGCAGAACGGCTGGGTATTGAGATGCCTATCGCCCAGACCATCCGCTCCGTGCTGGACGGACGTTTGAACCCGCGCGACGCCATCCGCGAACTGATGCTGCGCACTCCGAAAGAGGAGTGGTGGGGCACCAAGCTGGAAGAAGCGTGAGGGCAACGGGATGCCGATGTCTCGGTGTAATAGGAAATCCTGTATACTTTTTAGTGGATAGGAGTTACGCAGTTGCAATGGACAAACAGCAGGTCACGCTTTGTCAGCGACTGCATAGAATATTTTCTGTCATGCTGAGCCCAAGCGAAGCATCTCTTCCCTGTCACCCTGAGCGTCAGCGAAGGGTCTCTGGGATTCTTCGCTTCGCTCAGAATGACAGTTTGTGTCGCTTTATATCGTAAACTTTCGAACAGTCTTTCAACGTGGATTAACATACCTTATACGGAGGTGGTCGCAGGTGAGTAAGGTGGAGATTCGCTTTGGAACGGACGGCTGGCGTGGAGTCATCGATGAGGACTTCAACGAAACGAACGTGCGACTGGTAGCACGGGCAGTGGCAGAATACCTGCACAGCGCAAAGCCCGAAGGGCATGGCGTGCTGGTGGGATATGATAACCGCCTGAAGTCAGAGGTGTTTGCGCGGGCGGCGGCGGAGGAGCTGGCACAGTGCGGACTGCCTACCGTGCTTTCTGAGAGTTCGCTATCGTCGCCTGCGCTGTCTTTCGCGGTGTATCATCGCAAGGCGCAGGGCGGTGTGATGATTACTGCCAGCCATAACCCGCCGCAGTTCAACGGCTTCAAGTTCAAAGCGAATTATGGAGGTTCTGCACTGCCGGAAATTACCGAGCAGATTGAGGCACACCTGCAACGGATACTGGCGGGCGAACATATGGCTGCGCGCAACCCTGCTGCCATGCGCACCGAAAACCTCACCACCGAGTACCTGCAACACCTCAGCACGCTGGTGGAAATGCCTCGCATCCTGGAAGCGGGCTGGAAAGTGGTCACCGACGCCATGCACGGCTCAGGCGCGGGATATCTGCGCACCCTTTTGCGGGGCGGGCGTACGCAGGTCATCGCCATCCGCGAGAACCGTGACACCCAGTTCGGCGGTGTCAACCCCGAGCCGATTGCCCCCAACCTCGGCGCGTTGATGGAGACGGTGGTGCGCGAGGGCGCGGACATTGGTATCGCACTGGACGGGGACGCCGACCGCGTGGGCGCAGTCGATGAGCGGGGCAACTTTGTGGACAGTCATCGTATCTTTGCCATCACGCTGTACCATCTGGTGCAAAGGCGCGGCTGGCGCGGGCGTGTGGTGAAGACCATCTCCACCACGAACATGATTGACGCCCTGTGCCGGCATTTCGGACTGCCGTTGACCGTCACGCCTATTGGCTTCAAGTATATCTGTGAGAACATGTTGCAGGGCGATGTGCTGATTGGCGGCGAGGAGAGCGGCGGTATCGGCGTGCAGCATCATATCCCCGAGCGGGACGGCGTGCTGATGGGGCTGATGCTGCTGGAGGCAATGACGCTGAGCGGCAAGAAACTCAGCGATCTGGTGCAGGAGGTGTTCGATCTGACCGGAGAGCACCATTACAACCGTATGGACCTGCATCTGGAACGCGAGGAGATGCCTGCCGCCCGTGAGCGCGTGGCGCGAACCGAAGCGCAGGAGGTCGCCGGTTTGCCGGTCAAAGCGATTGACCGCATGGACGGCACCAAGTTCCTGTTTGAGAACGGCGCGTGGCTGTTACTGCGAGCATCGGGCACCGAGCCAGTGGTGCGCGTGTATGCCGAGGCGTCCTCGCCTGAGCTAGTGCAACAACTGCTGACCGCTGGCGAGGCGCTGGTGCGGGGGAAGTCGTGACAGCAGGCTGCTACTCCCGCATTTTTCTGGGTGGTCGCGCGCTATCGCGACCACCATCCGAAGAGAATCGCCCTTGAACATTTTCACTTCCTCCAACGTCTGCAGGGTGGAGGTGATGACGCATGCCGCAAGAACCTGAGGAAATTACCCTGCGGGTAGACGATGTTCAGCGCACCGCGCTGGTGTACGCGGGTTCGCAAGCCCAGCGCAAGCCCTCGCCGGTGGTGCTGGTGTGCCACGGCTTCACCGGAAACGCTTATCACGCCGCCCGGGCATACAGCCTGCAAACGGCATGGAAAGAGGCAACGGTGGTCTATCCACAGGGGTTGACCGTGTACAGCCCCCGCTTGTTGCGCAACGGACCGGGCTGGCAGCATCGTCCGGGCGAATATGAAGACCGTGACCTGAAATTTGTGGATGCGCTTCTGGAAGAGTTAAAATCGCGCTATCGGGTAGATGAGAAGGCCATCTACGCCTGCGGAATGTCCAACGGTGCACTCTTTTGTTTCGTGCTGCTGGTAGAAAGGGCGAAGGTCTTCGCTGCGTTTGCGCCGGTAGCGGGAGCAGGTGGATTATTCCTGTTGCGCGCACGGGTGCCCCGCCCGGTGCTGATGGTGAACGGCAAGGCGGACAGGCTGGTCTCCTTCCAAGCGGCGGAATGGACACGCGACCTGTTACTCCGTCTCAACGGCTGCGGGAGCGAGCAGAAGGAATGGGCAAAGGGATGCATCACCTACCTGCCGGTGAAAGACAACAATCACGTGGTGTTTTGCGCCCATGACGGAGGGCATATCTGGCCTCCTGAGGCAACCGCACATATCGTGCGTTTCTTCAAGGAGCACCGCCTTCGCTGAAGTGTTTGACACTCGCTGTGCCTGTTCGCTACCATAGTACAGGTGAAATGGACATGGCATACCCCCATAGCCCTGTACGGGAGGAGGCGCATCGTCTTGCTGTCGAGACCGATGACCGTTCGGTAGTGGTGTCAGCGGGAGCAGGTTCTGGCAAAACGCAGGTACTGGCAGAGCGGTTTGTGCATCTGGTAAAGGCAGGCAAGGCGGGCATCGATGAGATACTGACCATCACCTACACGCGCAAGGCGGCGCGCGAGATGAAAGAGCGAATCGTTGCGCTGCTGGAGCGGGAGGGAATGGGTGAGGCAAGATGGCTGGTGGAGAGCGCGTACATCAGCACCATCGACGCGCTGTGCGCCCGCCTGATTCGGGAGAACCCTTTTGACAGTCTGGTGGACCCCTTTTTCCAACAGCTGGCCGAACACGACGCCGAGAGGCTGTTCTATCGCGCTTTTGACCGCGTGGTGGACAGGCACAGTGTGCAACCCGACAGCAACATCGGTAAACTGTTGCGTGAAGCCTTCGGCAGGATGCGCTTCGGCAGCGACCCACGAGACGCGCTGCACACTCTGCGCCAGGACCTCTATCGCGCGATGGAGACGGTGCGCCTGTATGGCTGGGGGCGCCAGCACCTGCTGGAATGGGCAGACGACCTCAGCCAGAACCCCCAGAACATCGGCTGGCAGCTGTTGTCCTTGTTGCGGAACGCCTTGTTGCCTGGGGTGAAGGCGGCTCAGCGTGTGGTTCCTGCCGAGGAGACACTGGCAGTAGAGCTGCGTCGCCTGCAACTTGCGCTGGAGAACATCTCCATGGATGGCGACCTGACGCAGACGGTCAACACGCTGCGCGAAGCGTTGCTTCTCCGACAGGGCGATAGCCACGTGAACCACCCCGTGGTGGCGGAGTGTCTGAGCCGCGTTCGTGACTGGCTTGGACTGCTCAATGCCCAGCAATTAGCCAGAGAGGTACAGGAGGCGTGGCGCACCGTTGCCGCATTGCACCTGCTGGTGGAAGCTTGGGATGAGTATCAGCGCGTGAAGGCGGAAGCCAACCTGTGTGATTTCGCCGACGTGATGATCGAAGCGATGCGCCTCCTGCGTGAACACAAAGCCGTCCGTCAGCGTTACCGTCAGAGATTTCGTTTCGTAATGGTCGATGAGTTTCAGGATGCCAACGGGCTGCAGCTGGAGCTGGTGCGCCTGCTGAGCAACGGCAGGAACCTTTTTGTGGTGGGCGATGCGCAGCAGTCTATCTACGCCTTCCGCCATGCAGATGTCAGCCTGTTTCGACGGATGGAGCAGAAAGCGCGTGAAT
>JAPWUZ010000144.1 GCA_028275265.1 Armatimonadota bacterium
AACGACTGCTTACCATGATGAGCTGGGAGCAGGTGGCGCGCACGCTGGGTGTCAGCGAGAGCACGCTCAAACGCCATCTGGAGCTTCTGGAACTTCCGCAGGTAATCCAACAGGAGCTGATGAAGCCGCCATCGCAGAACGGCAGCGGCGGAACGTTCACCGAGGGACACGCGCGCACCCTGTTGCCGCTGAACAAAGAGGTCAGCACCCAGCTGCGCCTGGTGGAGAAGGTGCGCAACGAGAAGCTTTCCATCGGCGACCTGGAGAAGATTGTCAACGCTATTCTGGAATACCCGAACAAGAAAGAGGCGTTCCTGCGCGTTCCGCTGCACGTGACCGAAGAGATGCTGAAGCATCTGGGAGCGCACCGTGAACGCCAGCGGCCTTACAAACCGCAGACCGCTGAACAGCACCTGAAGAACCTGCAGAAGGCGTGTTCGGCAGTATCCGACCTGCTGGACGACCGCGTGATTGAGTTCATCAACACCCAGCAGATGAACCAGCTACTGGCGACCACCGGTGAGCTGCAGCATGAGCTGGAGCAGTTCAACCAGCGCGTGCGCACCGCTTTGCAGAACAAGGAATACGGCTTCCGCGAAGTGTACATCCACTGCCCCTTGTGCGGGCGCGTGGAGCTTATCGGCAGCCTGCGGTGTAGCGTGTGCTGGACGGTGCTGCGCCGCTGCTATGACTGCGGCAACTACGACCGCACCTATGAACGGTGTGCGATAACGGGAGCGCAGATTTTCGTCAGCGAGGCGGAGAACCCGAAAGAGTATTCCAAGTCCTACAAGTGTCCCGATTACAAGCCCAAGTTTGAGGTCTTAGCCCGCAAACCCCAGCCCAAAGCAGCCTGACCCCTCCCGCCCACTGGGGGTGCGCCTGCCCAGCGCACCCCCACTTTTTTACCGCCAGCAGAAGTCACACCTCCACGCGCGGAAGCCTGCCCGTCGCAGGCGCGTGAGCGCGCGCTGCGCTGTTACTTCATCGGCGTACACACCCATGACCCCCGATCCGCTTCCGCACAGCAGGGCAGCATGCGCGCCGGAGGACGCCAGGTGCAGTTTGGCACGCTGTATCTGGGGGTATTCAGGAAGCACAACCGCTTCGAAGTCGTTGTGCAGTAGCGGTAGCCAGTTCAGCCCCGCCCGCAGGGCGTTCACCATTGCCGGTGTGCGCGGTGTGGGCAGTTCCTCTTCTTCGTTCATCGCGCGTGCTTCGTCAATTCGCTGGTATGCCCATGCGCTGGAAACACCCGTTAACGGAACCGCTATCACCAGGGGATAGCTGGCAGGCACGGGCAGGGGGCTGACCACATCGCCAAGCCCTTCCACCAGCGCGGTACCCCCAACCAGAAAGAAAGGCACATCTGACCCGATGGAGATGGCTATCGACTGCAGGTCTTTCATGGAGAGAGGTTGTCCGTACAGGATATTCAGGGCGCGCAGTGTTGCCGCCGCGTTGCTGCTGCCTCCACCGAGCCCTGCTTGGATGGGTATACCCTTGCGCAGGGTGATGTGTACACGCGGGTTTTCGCCCAAACGGGCGTAGAACTTTTCGGCGGCGCGCCATGCCAGATTCGTCTGGTCGCAGGGAATCGCGGGGTCGGTACAATCGATATGAATCCCTTCCTCATTGCTCAGTTTCACGACCACTTCGTCCGCAAGACTGACCTGCTGCATGACCGACTGAATCAGGTGATAGCCATCAGGCAATCGCTGCCGCACGTCCAGCGTGAGGTTCACCTTCGCGTACGATGGCAGGGCTACCACGCGATACCTATCCATAGGCTCAACACCAATCCCCCCAGCACCAGCAGTGACGGTATCAGCAGGGAGCGTTGTTTTCGGATGATGGCATAAAGACATATCGACGCGGAAGCGACAATCGGTGTCAGGATGACCGTCTGCAGTCCCACATTTAGAAAGCCAGCCGGCTCTGCTCGCAGCAGACCGCGCCACGCTTCAGCCAGAGTGCGAGAATGATGCGCCGTGCGGCTGCCAGAAACCAGTATCAACACAAGCCCTGCCGCCAGCAGCGCGATGCTGACCGCATTGCCCACACGTAGCAGCCACGCGCTCAGAGAGTACAGCTTCGCATCATCGGGTTCGGGCGACCGTTCAGACATGACAGGATTATTATACTGCAGTTTTCGTCAGGCTATCTCCATCCATCCCATGTCAGGAACAAATCGCCCGGAACCGCATCACCCTCCACCGGATGCTCTCCGGGCTGGCGGCGGCGACCGCCGTCATCTTTGCCATTCTCGTCCACGCTGTACAGGCGATACCTGTCTCCCTCACGCCGGTAGACCAGCTCCTTGCCGCTGAAGGGGTCGATAATCAGCTCCTCCAGCCTCAGCCTGTGGAGAGAATCGGGGTAACTGCCCTCGCGCAGATAGTAGACCCGCAGCAGCAGGTGAGCGATAAGGAGGCGACGCCGCGCCCGCTGACGGAGGTAAACCCGGAGTAAGTGGCTGGTTAGCGGTGCCATCTCGTCCACGAGGTAACCCAGAGGTGTGTTCAGGTCGCGTGCCGGTTGACGCAGCGCCTGCAATTGGCGACCGTAGGGCAGGCGCAGAGCACGGAAAGCGTCCTGCATGTGGCGAACAATTGCCTGACGCAGCTGTTGCCGAAGTTGTTCATACGCCAGAGGCGACCGCGCGATGTCCAGTAATTGCGGGCGCAACCGTTCTTGACGGCGTCTCTCCTCCAGAAGGTGCGGCTCATCTCCTTCGTCCGGTTCCTCCGGTTCCAGAGGTTTGCCCGTCTCGGGGTCCATGTTCCAGCCGCGGATAATCTCCAGAAGGGCCTCGGGTTTGCCGGTCGGCAGCATCTCATCCAGCGATTGTAGGGCAAACGTCTGCTCGCCTTCCAGCACGGTCAGGAATCGGTCAGGGGTACGCTCCCACCAGATAAGCATATCCGCCATCGCGCGGCACTCTGCCGACGAGAAGAAGTCCAGCTCGCCGATGATAGGTGCGTGCACGATGCCTTCCACGGCGACACCCACCAGGTAGTTGATAGCCAGGTCTCCCTGCAGGTCTCGCGCAAACCTCACCCCGACATGCCAGTCGCGCACCGCGTCCATGCCGTCTTTGGTGGCAATCGCCCAACGCACCCGCGATGCTACCAATCGCGCCAGCCGGCGGAATCCGCCATAGATGGGGGTGGGCATACCCGTCTGCGGGGTGGTTGGTAAAATCCAGCGATAGGGCTTACCAGCCCCCTGTTGCAAGATGCGGAACGCCCGTTCGTTGCTCTCCACCCAGCGCACCTCCTCGGGTTTTGGCGGCTGGCTGGTATCAAGGCTGTCGCCAACCACTGAACGCGCAGCGACCAGATAGTAGTCCAAAGCGTTGTCGGAAGGCAGCCGAGGCTGGTACTCGTGTGCCTGCGCAGAAGGCGGTTGTTGCCATCGGGGCATTACAGACACCTCCCTATCGCAAAGCGTGCGCGCCCACCCCACGCGCCGGACTGGCTTCATCCACTGACAGGTCGCCGTTCTCCGGCGCGCGCAGGCGGGGGTTCACGCCGTACACTCCCTCTTTTTCAGACACCGGCAACGCCGGTTTGCTTCGCTCCGGCGCATCTTCACAATACCACCAGTTGCGGGCAAAGGTCAAGGTCTGGGGCGCCGTTGCCGGACCGATGTTGACCCCACCCTCGAACCACTCACTGGAACGGAAGACCACGAGGTTATCGGTAAAGCGTCCGTTACGACACGGCACAAAGCCCGGCTCGCGCGTCTCCTGCAGGATGCGAATCGCCCAGCGTTTGGGGCGATAGATGGTGTTGTAGCGCACCGCCGCGCCGTCCACGCCCACAAAGCTCACCGCCGCCGTGGAACCGATAAAAAAGCAGCCCTCAACGGTAATGTTACGTGCCTCCGCGTGTTCCTCTCCCGGTTTCAGCGGCGGTCGGAAGAACTGCAGTCCTGTGCTACCGCCAATTTGCATCGCGCGTGCGCCCGCGTGCTCGAAACGACATCGCCTAACCGTGATGTCGCTACAGCCGCCTTTGGCTTGCACACCGAACCCCTTGTCGTCGGTGAAGCGCAGGGTGCATCGCTCGATGACCCCGCGGTGACAGCCCACCATGTCGATGCCCTGACCGCCGTCTCCCCATCGCTCCACCGTGCAGCCTTCCACGCGAAAGTCGGTGATGCCAGAGAGTTTGATGCCGTCGCAGTTGCCTTCGGGACCGATGTCGCGCACGCCGATGTCTTTCACCAAGATATGGTGCGTCGGGGAATCAACCTGTCCGCCGTCGTCGATGTTCAAGCCGTTGTATCGCGCTCCCACGATAACCAGCCCGCGCAGATCCAGATAAGCCGCCCTGCTGATGTGTATCCCTTCGCCGCCGCCGCGAATGATGGGTGGTTTTTGCGGGTCTTGCGAGGCGATGGTGATGGGTTTGCCCGGTTCGCCACGCACGTTCTCCAGATAAATCCCGCCGGTGTACTCTCCGGGCGCCAGCAGGATGGTCGTGCCGGGTCGGGCGTTGCGCACCGCCTGTCGAAGCTGTTCGCTATTGGTTACCCGCACCACCGCCGGCTGGGCAGTCGACAATAAGGGCAGCAGAAGGCACAGAAACAGGGCAATAGTTATTCGCATTGCGTTCACCCCTCTCGATAGGCAGTACCGGGTTGCCAGGCTTCGCTGGGAAACATGTAGATGTCGCGTGGGTCGTGGATTTTCCATGCCACCGTACGGGCATCCACGCGCTGCACCCCGGCGAAGCGGGCGCGTTCATCTGCCAGACCGCTATACGCCCACTCCACCGACACCTCTATCGGTGTCGGTAGCCGCCAGGCGTCGGCGCGGTTGGCGTTTCGGATGGCTTCGGCGATGTCGCGGCGGATGCGGGCGCGCACCTCGTCCGGCGGGTAGAGTTCGCAGGTTGCCCAGCCGGTGCCGCGTTTAGTGGGGGTACAGCGCACGTGCGGGAACAGTCGGCGCGCCTCCTCACACAATGCCTCGTCGCCCGACACGTACACCAGCGGCACACCGTACGCGCCCGCATACAGCGCGAACTGGCTCATCTCGCCGTGCTCCTCGCCGTTGATGAGGAAGCGGCAAATCTCTTTAGGCACCTGCGTGTGGTCGATAAAGCCGTTCAGAGTGCCTGCCATGGCGTGTTGCCCAATCATTGCGACCGCATGTACGGTCTCGTCCAGCCCTTCCATGCGCAGGGGGTTGAAGCTGCTGAACCACACCTGTTTGGCGCGCGGGTCGAGCTTCTCCTGCAGGAACCCCCGGTTGCGATTGCGTCCGTGCCCATCGATGATGCGCACCTCCGTCGCTCCGGCGTCAAAACAGCCTGCGACGGCGGCGTTCACCTCTTCAGTCAGCTGCTCGCGTCCGTACAGATACTCCGGGGCGTTGTCGTCGGGATGGTAACACTGCTCCCAGCGGTCGATGCCCGCCAACCCTTCCATGTCGGTGCAAATCCAGATAATCATGGCGTTCTCTCCGCATGATAGAAGATTCAGTATGCGTCCAGCTCGCGCAGGCGTTCGTCGCTGATGCCAAAGTGGTGCGCGATTTCGTGAATCAGGGTTCGCCGGACGGCATCGCGAATCCGCTCCCGCGTGCGATAGTGGCGTTCAATGGGTCGCTGGAAGATAGTGATGCGGTCGGGGAAGATGGGTTCTCCCGACGTGACGCCGCGCTCGGTCAACGGTACCCCCTCATACAGTCCGAAAAGGTCTTCCCATGCCCGCAGTCCCGCCCTTCGCCGCTGTTCCGGAAGCGGCGTCCATTCCACCAGCACCTCCACGTTCCTCAGGTGGCGCAGGATGTCTTCGGGCAGGGAGTCGATCGCCTCTTGCACCAGCTCGCGAAACTCTGCGGGAGACATTGCCTTTCACCTGGCACGCCGGTAACGCAGGTACAGCTCCCCGTTGTTTTCATAGACCGACATGAGTTCCATTTGTACCACCCGCTCCCGCGGCAGTCCATCGCCCTCCACCGTGGTGGGGATGTGTCGCCCGCCCTTGACCTTCGGGGTGAGGGTCAGGAACCACTCATCTATGAGATCCGCGGCGAACATTTCGTAGTTCAGTGCGCCGCCTCCTTCGCAAAGCAGACGCTCAATCCCCAGCTGCTGCCGCAGGAAAGCCAGTGCCTGCACAAGGTTCACCTTGTCCGTGCCACAAACCACCACGTGGGCAACATCCTGCCACTCTTTGAGCTTCTGTTCAGGCACCTGCTCGGTGGTAAACACCACCGCCTTGCCGGGTGCTTCACGGAAGAAGCGCGCGTCCGTGGGTAGATTTCCGCTGGCAGTGACTACCCCCCGCCACAGGGTCTCCGGGTACGTAACGTGTCCCGCTCGCAGCGTGCTGGCCCCGATAAGCACCGCCTGTGCGTTACGTTGGAGCCTTTTCATGAGTGCCTGATCCATCGGACTGCCCAGTCCGGCGGCGGTATCTCCTACCTCCCCCAGCGTGATTTTGCCGTCTAGCGTGCTCACCATGTTGAGGAACACATAGGGGCGGTCGGTTGGGGCAGGGGGGAAGGGTATTTGCCGGTATAGCGTCTCTTCCGAATGGTTTTCACCGGTAAGATCGAGCAGACAGCGCACGATACTATCTCCTTTCGTCAGAGTTTGTATCGAGTATACCCGACGAATGGGCGAACGCCTCCGTGAAACAGGGGTAGCAAGAACGTCTCTCTCCTTGCGCTATAACCAACTTCTCAACAATGTTCGAACACCCTCAAAAAGGTTGACAAGCATTGCACATCGGGCATATACTGCTCTTGGGAAGGAGAAGGACAGACGGTTCGCATAGAAGCCCTGCGTGATGATGACCCTGACCAGGT
>JAPWUZ010000145.1 GCA_028275265.1 Armatimonadota bacterium
CCGGGGCATTCGGGTTGGGACGGATAATGTACACCCTGCTCAATGTGCCCTTTTCCTGCTGACCACCCGCCCGGTTAATGGCTTCCAGTACTGTCGTGCTGCTCTTCCACGGGTAGAGACCCGGGCGAACCACTTTACCCAGCACATAGACGCGGTTCACCACGTCTTCCGGGATAAATATCACGTCGTCGGGCTGCAGACGGTAGTTCTGGCTCATATCGCCTTTGAAGAAGAGCTTCTCCAGGTCCAGCGGAATGGTCTCTTCAGTGCCATCCGCGCGTTTTCGGCGAAGTACAGCATCCTGAAGCCGGGCGCGGTCGGGGTCAAAGCTGCCCGCCATGGAAATGGCGTGCATGACCGTTTCCCCTTCCTTGAACTCATAGGTACCCGGACGTAATACCATTCCCAGCACGGCAACACGCGGACGGTTGATAACCTTTAAGCTGATGCTGACGTGCGGGTCGCGCAGATATTGCGCTTCGATGAGCGCGGTGCGAATCTTCTCGGCTACTTCACCTGTCGTCATGCCGCGCACGGTGATGGTACCAACCACAGGCAGGTTGATGGTACCATCCTGAGCCACGACCGTCTCGCGGCTCAGGTTAGGGTCTTCGACCACCGTAATCTGCAGCACGTCGTCGCGCTGTATCCTGTAGTCGTCTGCGGCGAGTGCTATCGCACTCATCGCGATGAGGAGCGTTACCAGAAACCACGTTCTCATATTTTCGTCTTCCTCCTTTTTTCGGGCATGTCCGCTGTTCCATCTCCACGTTATCAGTGCATCGCATCGCCCTACGGGCTGCTCACAGGCACCAGAACGCCGCTGCTCGCTACGGCAAACGGCTCGTCAAGGTACTGGTCAAAAGCACTGGTGGCTTCCACCTTGACCAGCACGCGCGGGTAAGCGATGGGCACAACCACCTGCTGCACGTTGTCAATCGTCGAAGCAGAGGTGCCGATGATGTTGCCTGTGCTTTCGTCGATTAAGGTCAGTTTCAGGTTTGCCAGGCTACGCAGGTAAGTGTATCCTTGCGAGGCGGAGAAGCCGGCATGGCGGTGCCATACCAGTGTTACCTTGCCTTGTGCAGGTAACCGCGTGCGGAAGTACGCTACGCTTCCCGACATGCCCGCAGGCTTCACCGAGCTAGTGGCATACTGCCGGTTGATAACATGCCGCATGGCGGAACGCAGGTCTACGTATCCCCAGCCCCAGTTCCTGTCCCAGCCGGCGTCTCCACGGTCTTCCGCACTGTTAATCAGCACCGCCTTCAGCAATAGCGGGTCGTGGATGCCCAGGTCGTGCAGAAGCGCCAATGCACCTGCCAGATGGGGAGCCGCCAGACTGGTGCCGCTCGCCGCGCTGAAGCTGCTGCCCGAACCACTGGTGGTACTGATGTTTGTGCCCGGGACCGTCACGTCCGGCTTTTTGCGCCCGGCGATGGTCGGTCCCTTGCTGCTGAAGCTGGCGATAACGTCATCGTCGCGGGATATGGTGCTCCTGTCATCGGAGGCAGCCACGGCGATGCCATTGTAGGCAGGAGCGGGAGTAAAGAGCGTTTTCTGGGTGCCTCCACCGTTGCCCGCCGCGATAGAAAGCGGTATCTGATACGTGTAGATAAACGCATCGAACGCCTGAGTCAAAATGTCGTCGTCAACGCTGGTTGACGCGCCGAAGCTAAAGTTGATGCCCGCAATCCCCACGCCCGGTGGCAAAGGAGCTTCACGCGCCGCCCAGTCCAGCGCAATCAACGCATCGGCGGCGTTCATGGAACCTCCGCCGGTCTTCGTGCGATAACCCGCTTTCAATATCACCCCGTATCCTGCAAACGGAGCAACGCCTTTTTTCGTGGGGGTGTTTGCCAGAGCACAACCGGCGACCGCCGTGCCATGCCCCTGCAGGTCGCGTGCGGTCATGTAGTCGTCCCCGTAAACGGAGTTGCCGCTGGAGTCGGTATCCAGCCTGCCGTAATCGTGGAAAGCCTGTATGCCGCTGCCGATTCCGGGCACGGTGCGATCGGGAATAATCCAAGTGTGTGCATTGAGGGCAGTATGTACGTAGTTTACCCCTGTGTCCATAATGGCTGGTGCCCAGGTGGGTGCGGTATAACCTTCGTCCCACACCGCAGGTGCAAACAGGGTGGGGGTGGAAACGTCCAGCTGGGCTTGCAGGACCTGGGGATTCCACACCAGAGCGACCTCCGGTATTTTATGCAGGTCGCGCACGCGCTGTACGGGAACACTTACGGCGAATGCGTTCAGGAAAGGAATATGCGTTAACACCCGCCCTCCGAGCGTCGCCACCCGCGAGATTAATCTCGCCCTTGAGAGCATTAGAGGGCGCGCCGAATCCACGTAGACCGCGAGGCGATAGGTGTTCAACGCCTCCGCACTCTGCATCTGGGCGGCGATGTGTGCGCCCGCCAGCACGTCCGGGGGCACAGCGGGGTTCCCCGCAAGTGCACGCAACGCCAAGTCTATCTCTTCCAACCGCTGGCGCAATGCGGGCTGCCACCGTTCTGCGGCTTCGGACATCGGTTGTTCTTTCATGACTACCCAGATAATGCGATGCGTCGGCGTTGGCTGAGGCACAGGTCGCCTGCCTGTATTTTGTGCGGATACCCCTACGCTGAGCAGCCAAATCACCAGAGAGAATAATGCTATGTCGCGACGCATCCCGCCACTCTCCCTTCTCCCCGATATCACGGGCATCTCATTTTCTCATGTTTGCGTAATTTTGGCAAGAGGTTCGGACTGGTAATGTTAGCAGTTTTCATCACATCGAAAAGCACAGGGCAATCCGAACGTGGTGGACTGCCCTGTACGACGTGCGTTTGCTTATACAACGGCTTCCTGCCGCATGTTTACCAGCTCGATGGCTTCCCGAGCGATGTCGTCGGCGGTCAAACCGTACTTGCGCATCAGTGCCTCGGGCGCGCCGGACTCGGCGTAATCAGTCAAGCCGATGAAGCGCATGGGCACAGGATAACGCTTTGCCACTGCCATTGCGACCTGCGATCCCAGTCCAGTGTATACTAAGTGCTCCTCCGCAACCACGATAGCTCCGGTCTCGCGTGCCGCTTTTTCCACCGCCTCTTCGTCCAGTGGACGCACGGTGTGCATATCCAGCACCCGCGCCGAGATGCCTTGCTGTTCCAGCTGTTCCGCCGCATCCAGCGCGGCAGCCACCATCAGTCCGTTTGCAATCAGGGTCACATCGCGCCCCTCGCGCAGGGTGATGGCTTTGCCAATGCGGAAATCGGGACAGCCGTTCTCGTACACGATGGGTGCTTTGGGGCGTCCCACGCGGATGTAGACCGGTCCGACGTGTTCTGCTGCCGCACGCACCGCAGCGCGCGTTTCCGTGCCGTCTGCCGGCACCATCACCACAAAGCCGGGTAGGGACAGCGCCAGTCCGATATCCTCGTGTCCCATCTGCGACACGCCGTCCTCGCCAATGGAGATGCCGCCATGCGTGCCCACAATCTTCACGTTATTGCCGCTGTAGGCGACCGCCAATCGCATCTGGTCGAACGCCTTGCACATCACGAAGCAGGCAAAGCTGGATGCGAAGGTGATTTTGCCCGACGCCGCCAGCCCCGCAGCGATGCCTACCATGTTCGCCTCGGCAATGCCCACGTTGAAAAAGCGGTCGGGGAACTGCTGGGCGAAGTACTTGGTCATGGTGGATTTGGACAGGTCCCCATCTAACACCACGATGTTGGGGTTCTCGCGCCCCAGCTCCGCCAGTGCTTTACCGTATGCTTCACGGGTGGCTTCACCCAGTGGTCTTGCCATTGCACTTCCTCCTGTCACCTTTGGTATTCAGTCGGCGAGCTCCGCCAGCGCCTGCTCCAGCTCCGCCTGAGTGGGCGCTTTACCGTGAAATTCGTTGTTGTTCTCCATGAACGACACGCCTTTCCCTTTCACCGTGTGCGCGACGATGATGGAGGGCTGTTCTCGCGGTTCTTTCGCCCAGTGCAGTGCATCCATAATCTGCCGCATATCGTGCCCATCGATCTCGCGCACCGCCCAGCCGAACGCTTCCCACTTGGCAACGACAGGCTCAATGCTCATAATCTCGCCAATCGCGCCGTCCAGCTGGTAGTGGTTGTAGTCCAGAATGGCGGTCAGGTTGCCCACGCGGAAGTGCGACGCCGCCATCGCCGCTTCCCAAATCTGCCCTTCTTCCGACTCGCCGTCGCCAATCATCACGTACACGCGGTAATCCCTGTTGTCCAAACGTGCTGCCAGAGCCATTCCTAGTCCGATGCTCAGACCCTGCCCCAAGCTACCAGTGGATGCTTCCACCGCGGGCAGGTCTTTCACGGAGGGGTGTCCCTGCATCGGCGTGTCTATCTTGCGCAGCTGCCACAACCACTCTTCGGGGATGAAGCCCGCTTCCGCCAGCACGGCGTACAGTGCAGGCACCGCATGTCCCTTGCTGAGGATGAAGCGGTCGCGGTCTGCCCAGCGCGGGTTCTGAGGGTTGTAGCGCATCACGTTGCCGAAGAAGAGAGCGGTGAGGATGTCTATGGCAGATAGAGAACCGCCCGGATGTCCGCTACCCGCGATTGCCAGCATTTTGACGATGTGCCGGCGCAGCTTGCGGGCAGTGCTTTGCAGATGTTCGAGTGAAACCTCCGATGTCACCAACGCACCGACCTCCTGTATTCAGGTTCGATGGTGATTCTATCCGAGAGCAGGGGATTTGTCAAACGATAATGCCTCCTTGGGGTGGCTCCCGCCGAACCATAAACTCCTCCCCACCGAAGTTGACAACTGCCCCCTCTTGCCCGTATAATGCACAAGGATAGAAGTTCTGGATATTTAACGTGGTAGATGGGGAGTGCATTGACAGCGACACAGCCACCTTATCGTTGCGCGCTGTTCGATATAGACGGTACTCTGGTCGACACCGTGGAGTTAATCGTCCGCGCTTTAGACCATACCTTCCGCAAGCATTTGGGCGTACAGATTTCGCGAGACGAGCTGCGCCGGACCATAGGGCTTCCGTTGCACCGGCAGGTTCGCCTGTTCGACCATCTGGTGGACTTTGTGCCTGATCACCGCGCGATGGAGGCGGACGAAATCGCCTATTACGAGTCGCACAAGCATCTGGAGCAGGTGATTCCGGAAGCGGTCGAGGCGTTAAAAGAGGCAAAGCGGGCAGGAATGCGCGTCGCGCTGGTGACATCCAAGAACAGGCTGGAGCTGGAGACTTTTCTGCCGCGGCTGAACGTGAACGGATGGGTGGATGCGGTGGTGAGTTCATCGGACGTGGCTCGTCCGAAACCCGCGCCGGATTCGGTGCTGGTGGCACTGGAGAGGCTTCAGGCATCGCCTTCAGAAGCGATTTTCGTGGGCGACACGGTGTACGACATCCAGTGTGCGCGGGGAGCGGGTGTCCGAGTGATAGCGGTCGGATGGGGAGCGCATCCTGTAGAGATGTTGCGTGCAGAGCGTCCTGACTGGCTATTTGAGGAACCTGCGCAGCTTCGGGAGTTTATCGGGTCACTGCGGCGTGCAGAGCAAGAGGTGGCGTGTGTCGGCATCCCAACGGCAGGCGAATAGCCGTGAAATAAAGGAGGCTGTGCAAGAAGATGCCATCACGTCGACGTCGCTCCACGCCGGAGAAGGGGGAGCCGCTTGCCGCGTCACCTGAACCGGCAGGCCAAATGCCGGAAAGTGACGCTGTTTCTCAAGAAGAAACTCCACAGGAACTATCCCCTGAACTATCTCCTGCGCCCAAAAGGCGCACACGTCGTCGGTCAGCCAAAGCCGCAGGCGCGGAATCGCAACCCGCTGCTGTTACTTCCGAAGGAAGCACGGCTAGCATAGAGCCTACTCCTGCCGGCCTATCTGCCGGTAGCGAAGCGGAGGCGGAACAACCTGTCCAGAGGTCGGGCGAGGAGCAGGCGGCTGTTGTGCCCGAGACCGAAGTGCCCACCCGCAAAAGGCGCAGGTCCACACGCAAACGAGCGAAATCCGCCGAGGCGAGCGCTGAAGAGGTACGGGCGGAGCTCCTAGAGGTGGTTGAGCAAACGCCAGTAGAAACGGCACAGACTGCGGAAGAGGCGCCAGTCCCGAGTGTGGAACCAGTGGTGGAGGAAACACCGGCCGAGGAACCGCCTGCGCCGAAATCGCTCGTTGAGGCGGGTGAACCCTCTCCAGAAGCCACTGCGCCAGCCGAAGAGGTTACCGGCGTGGAAACGCCGACGCAGGTGACGCCGCCTCCCGTCCGTCGCAGAAGGCGGGCACAACGCACGGCGCGTGCAGAGACGGAGGAGACACCGCAGGCGGAGGCTGCCGCTGAGGATAAAGGGACGGAACTGCGCAGGCGCAAGCGTGAGGGCGTGCGTTTGGGCATCCGTCAGGGGCATCCGGAGATTATTATCGACGGCGAGCCTGTGGTGCCCCTCTTCTTTTTCGGCAACATCGACTCGGCAGCGTCGGAACGCAGGGTGTGTGAGCAGATTCGGCAGGCAGCCTCCGCAGGGGTACATCTGCATGCCCTTTTGCTGGAACTGCCTGTATCGGTGCCGATGGTCTCCTACAGCGTGAACGAGGCACTGCGACTGCTGCATTTGGTCCATCAGCATGACCCGCAAGGCTATGTGATGTTTCGGGTGGTGTTCACTCCGCCTCCCGACTGGCAAAAGCTCTATCCGGAAGCCATGACCACTTACGCCGACGGCTCTACCGGCGAGCCTTCGTTCGCCTCTGACCGATACTGGCAGGAGGCGGAAGCGGCTGTAACTCTGCTGGTGCGTCAGCTGGAGGTGACCGAAGAGTCGC
>JAPWUZ010000146.1 GCA_028275265.1 Armatimonadota bacterium
CAAAAGCAGCAGCGACTGGGTGCACCTGGGGTGACATCGAACCAAAGCCGCCGGTGGGGGGTAAGCACTCATACCGCTGGGATGCTGTTGACCGGGTTTTGATGGAGTACCAACGTGCTGGGTTCCGCCACTTTCAGGTGTATGTCCGGTGTATGAATCGGTGGGCATCCAGCAAGCCGATCAAACCCGTTGGAGGTGGCAGCTGGGCTCCCAAAGCGGAGCACTGGGAAGACTACAGGGCTTGGCTGCGCGAGTTCGTGCAGCGATATGACCCCCGCCATCCTCATCATGCGCCTGGCTTGCTCTATCCGGTGGAATATTGGGAGATTGAGTCAGAATGGGGCACCGGTTTCTGGCAGGGCACACTGGCAGAATATCTGGAACTGTTGAAGGTGGCTTACACAACCATCAAACAGGCGAACCCCCGCGCAAAGGTGATTTTAATCGGCTTTTTCCTGGCTGGTGTCTTTGAAGGACACCCCGACCCCCGCGAGATCCCTAGCACCCTGGCCGCGATGCCCGCACAGCGTCGACGAATTAGCGAACAGTATCTTGCGGAGATGAAGGAGATGCTTGCCCATCCGGACCTTTTTGACGTGGTGGAGTTCCATTCCTTAAGCGACTGGAGTGAGATAACCGGTATGGCACGTTTCCTGCGCCAGACAATGCGCCAGTATGGTTACGAAAAACCTGTCTGGGTCGGTGATGTCAACTATACCGCACACCCGCTCATGTTTTGGGGGATACCTGTGCCTCCCTACACGCAGAAACAGAAGCCGGCCATCGAGGACACGTTGAAAGCGCTCACCAATCCGCGCCACCCTCTTCACACGACCGCGCTGGCGTGGCTCCGCGCGGAACAGGCTCGAGGACTCGTCAAGAAGGTGGTGCTTGCTATGGCAGAGGGGCTGGCAGGCATCAATATCGGCAACACAGCCGACTGGGGACTGATCGGTATCCTCTCCCAAATCACGGGCACGGTGGCATTTCAGGGACTTATTGATACCACAGGTTTTCCCCCAAAGCCAGGACAGCCGCGTCCGGCCTACCATGCTTTAGCCCTTGTGGCAAAAAAACTGCTGGGGTTCTCGGCGGTAAAGCCGTTCGACATCGGCAAGGGAGTTTACGCCTACCAGTTCACTGTGCGCAAAGAGCCAGTCTACGTGCTATGGTATGACGACGGGCACCGCTATCTTCCGGGCGATACGGAGCCGACGACACAAGTAACCCTCTCTTTGCCACAACGCCAGTATACGCTGATAGAAACGCCTATTGTGGGAGACGCTTTGCAAACGCGGACCGTCGCACCCTCTCAGGGTGTTTTGACGCTGCGGATAGGCACGACGCCGTTGTTTTTGGAGCCTACGGGGACAGGAGCGCAAACGCCATGAGCCTTTCATTCCTGCAACCCAAAAGCGGCAATCCACCCGCCACACAGCGAGAGGAACGGATAAGCCTGCCACTGGGCAAGCGAGATTTTTTGACCGGTACCACCCCGAGCGTGGACCGTAGCCAGAACCCCGCAGCCGCTTTCGTGTTGAGCAAAGAGGTGGGGAAAGTAGTGATGTTCTGGGTAACCCCTAACGGTACAGGATTGTACGAGAAGATTTCGCAGGTGAACCCTGTCGCTGGGGTTACCAATTACGAGGTCGTCCGGCGGATGGGACTGGTTCCCATCGTCACGCTGAACCCTTGGACCGCGCGCCCGGGCAAGGGAGTGGTACGGAACGATGGTTCCGCCAGCGACGATTTCTCTGACGCTCGCTTCGTTAGCCAGCTGTGTCGTGAGGTGCGGCAGACAGCGGCACGCTTTCACCCAGAGTATCTTTCTATCGGCAACGAGGTGAACACGGTTTACGAAGCGAAGGGTGAACGTGCGTTCAATGGTCTGGTGTCTCTGGAGAAGAGCCTGTATCGCGCAGTGAAGGAAACCTCCCCAACCACCAAAGTCGTGGTGGTACTTTCTTACTCGCAGCTGCGGGACCTGCCCGGTGCGCCGAGGTTTCACCTAATCAGTGCTCTGGAGGACAGCTATGATGTGCTGGGCATCACCACCTATCCATGGAAAGAATACGCTACCGCAGAAGAACTGCCCGCTGATTATTATGCCCGGCTCGCGAGCTATACGCGTAAACCCATAGGCTTTACTGAAATCGCCTGGAGCAGTGACCCGACGCAGGGAGGCAGCGAGCAGAAGCAAGTGGATTACCTGCTGCGTTTCCTCGAACTGACAAAAGGGTTAAAAATGGAGTTCGTTAACTGGGCGTTTTTGCATGATTTGCCGCCTTCCAGCGTCACCGGCTACGTTGTGCAGCGGTCTCATCTTGGGCTCGGGCTGCGCAAATACGACGGAACGCCCAAGAAGGTATGGCACCATTTTCGCGCGCTTGCGCAGTTGCCAGGACCTTAATGCAGCGGCGGTAGCACCTCCTTCTGCAGTTCCAGCATCTCGTCTACCATCTGCACGGCGTTGCGGTAAGAGTCTACCGTCGGCTCCAGCAGTACCGCCTGCAGCAGCTTCTCTTTCGATCGCTCCGCAAGCGCCTCCACCAGCAGCTGGTGGATGCTCGCCTGCTGGCGTAGCATCGCAGCAATGGCTTCGGGCAGGGGCTCCATCTGCAGGGGATGAATGCCCTCTGCGTCGCCGATAGCAGGAACTTCAACCACCGTCTCGTCGGGCAGGTTGGGTATCGCACCGCGATTGGGCACGTTCACGGCGGGCAGACTGTGCCGAACACCACAGGCAATAGACTCCATAATGGGTGCAGCGAGCTCGCCCGATGGCTTCAAAGGAGCATCTTCCAGCCGCCAGGGTTGAGGTGGTTCCGGTTTCCATGGACGGCGGGTGGGGTCGCCTGTGAGTGAGTACACAAACTCGGGAATGCGCCCGGTTTGCCAGGGATGACCGTCGGCGGGGTCGTAGAAGAACTGCAGTTCGCTGCACACGAACTCATCCGCCCAGCGGATGTACTCGCCGTAGTGATTGGGAGCAGGCGAGGGCCACAGTCCGAACCGTCGGAACAGAATGCGCGCCAGACCATACTCATGCCACTCGGCGAGCCAGTCCCCTTCTCGCTCGCGCTCTCGCAGCAGGGGATACAGGTCCTCTCCGGTGCGCTTGTGGCGGATGGTCTGGAACCACGTGAAGTGATTGATGCCGCAGGCAGTCGCCTCTATCTCCTCTGTCGGAATGCCCAGAATGTGAGCGATTTGCGCCAGCCCGATGAAATAACCGTGACACAAGCCCACCACGCGAATGCTGGTCAGGCGCGATACCGCCTCACACAGCTTGTGCTCGGGGTTGGAGAAGTTGATGAGCCAGGCATCGGGGCAGAGCCTCTCCATGGTGCGGGCAATCTCCACCGTAGGTGCCATGTTGCGCAGCGCATGGAACAGCCCTCCCGGACCGCCGTTCTCGCCGAACACCTGCCGAAAGCCGTACTTGCGCGGAATATGGAAATCCTGAGACCAGTACAGGAAACGGTTCACGTCAATGGCGCACACGGCGAAACGTGCCCCATCCAGTGCGCGCTGCAGGTCAGTGGTGGCTTCGATGGTTACCTTCACGCCCAGTTTCTCTGCCGCATAGCGTGCGTACCGCTCCACATCCACCAGATGCTCGGCGACTTTATCCATGAGCACGAGATGAACCCCTGCCTCGACGAGTGGCTTGCTCAGCAACACATCGCGTATCGTAGAAGGTCCGAACGACCGACTCCCTGCGCCGATCAGGGCTATCTTGACAGGCATGGTGACCTCCGGTTTGCAAAAGATTCCATCTGATGTTTCGGAGTGAGAGGTGTGCGGTTCCTGCTGTGTATTCTCAACCCCCCCTCCCGATTGACTTCTGCCCGTGTATGTGCTAAACTATCATGGTGCGTCAGCGGAGCATCGCCTTCTGCCGTTGTGCCGTTGTCCCTCCGGGGACAACCGTAGAACGGCACGGAGACGGTGAAAGCGAGGCGACGCACCACTAATCCCAACCACGGAAAGGGGGAAAAGCACGGAGAATGCCGCTGACCAAAGAGCAGAAAGCCGAGATTATCCAGAAGTACCAGCGCAAAGAGGGCGATACCGGTTCGCCCGAAGTGCAGGTTGCTTTGTTAACGGCGCGCATCCAGCTGCTCACCGAGCACCTGCGCCAGCACAAGCATGATTACCATACCCGGCGCGGGCTGATGATGCTGGTGGGTGAGCGCAAACGTTTGCTCGACTATCTGGCTCGACAGGACATTCAGCGCTACCGCGCGCTGGTCAGCTCACTGGGCATCCGGAGCAAGCAGTAGCGGTTACCTGTGTAGCCAGAAGCCAAGAATCAGCCAAGAGGAGTCCCATCTATCCATGATACACACCGTCGAAGTGGAAGTCGCCGGTCAACTTATCCAGATTGAGACCGGCCGTGTCGCCAAGCAAGCAAACGGTGCCGTTCTCGTGCGTTCGGGCGACACCATCGTGCTTTGCACCGCCACCATGAGCAGGGAAGTACGCACCGATATCGATTTCTTTCCGCTGGTGGTGGACTACGAGGAACGCAAGTATTCCGTCGGCAAAATACCGGGTGGGTTCATTAAGCGAGGAGGGCGCCCCAGTGACAAGGCGGTGTTGACCGCGCGCCTGATTGACCGCCCACTGCGTCCGCTGTTCCCCAGCGGGATGCGCAACGAGGTGCAGGTTATCGCCATGCCTCTGTCGGTGGATAACGAGCACCTGCCCGACGTGCTATCCATCATCGGCGCATCTGCCGCGCTGACCGTATCGAACATCCCGTTCAACGGTCCCGTCGGCGCAGTACGCATCGGCAAGGTAAACGGCGAGTTCGTTATCAACCCCTCATTTGACCAGGTGGAGAACGGCGACCTGGACCTGGTGGTCGCAGGCACCAAAGACTACATCGTGATGGTCGAAGCGGGTGCAAACGAAGTCAGCGAGGCAGAAATCCTCGAAGCGCTGGACCTTGCCCACGAACACATCAAGCCGATTTGCGCCGTTCAGGAAGAGCTCGCCGCAAAGGTGGGCACGACGAAGGCAGACATACCTTTCTACAGTGTGCCCGAAGACATCCTTGCCCGCGTGCGCGAGCAATTTGCCGAGCAGGTGCTGCAAGCCATCCAGCAACCGGACAAGTCGGCGCGAGAGGAAGCCATCGAACTGCTCAAGGATGAGATTGTGCAGGCACTGCTGCCGGAGTATCCGGAACAGGAGACCGACCTGCGCGAAGCTGCCGACAAGGTGGTCAAAGAGCAGGTGCGCCGGCTCATCATTGAGTACAAAGTGCGCCCCGATGGGCGAAAGTACGACGAGATTCGTCCCATCAGCTGCATGGTCGGGCTGCTCCCCAGGGTGCACGGCTCTGCCCTGTTCACCCGTGGGCAGACGCAGGTGTTGACCAGCGTGACGTTGGGACCGATGGAGGAGGCACAGATTATCGACACGCTGGAGGAGGACGGGTTCAAGCGCTACATGCATTTCTACAACTTCCCGCCCTATAGCGTGGGCGAGACACGTCCCCTGCGTGGTCCCGGCAGGCGCGAAATCGGTCACGGTGCGCTGGCGGAACGCGCCTTGCGTCCCATGATTCCGCCCGAAGAGGAGTTCCCCTACGCCATCCTGCTCACCTCCGAAGTGCTGGAGTCCAACGGTTCCACCTCCATGGCGAGCGTATGTGGCTCTACGCTGGCGCTGATGGACGCAGGGGTGCAGATTAAAGCCCCCGTTGCGGGCGTAGCGATGGGCTTGATGACACAGGGCGATGAGTGGGTGGTGCTCAGCGACATCCAGGGCATGGAAGATTTTTCCGGCGATATGGACTTTAAGGTCGCAGGCACTGCCAGAGGCATCACCGCCCTGCAGCTGGACACCAAGATTTCGGGTATCCCCCGACCGGTGTTCGAGCGCGCCCTGGAGCAGGCACGACAGGGCAGACTGTACATCCTGGAGAAGATGCTCGAAACCATCGACAAGCCCCGCGACCACATCAGCCCCTACGCACCGCGCATCATCGTTATGGAGATACATCCCGACAAAATCGGCGATGTCATCGGTCCCGGCGGGCGTATCATCAAAAAAATCCTCGCCGATACAGGCACACGCATCCAGATCGAGCAGGATGGGCGCGTTTACATCGCGGCGGACGATGAGGAAAGCGGAGAGCGGGCGCGCAAGATGATCGAGGATTTGACGCGCGATGTGGTAGTGGGAGAAACCTTCCTCGGAAAGGTCACCCGTACCTCCTCGCTGGGGGTGTTTGTGGAGATTCTGCCCGGTAAGGAAGGACTGGTGCCGCTGTCCCAGCTATCCGACCAGCGGGTGCGCCGCGCCGATGAACTGGTGAAGGTAGGCGACGAGATTCTGGTGAAGGTGGTGGAGATAGACAACCTCGGCAGGATCAACTTGAGCGCGCGCGGCCTGCACAACGTGTTCAGCGGTCAGGCAGCGGGCTCACCTCCACCGTCGGGTCCACGCACAGGTGGTGGACACGAGCCATCCGGCTACGGACGGGGTGGGGAAGTGCGCCGTCACCGCGGCGATGACGATACACCCCGAGCGCGATTTCGCCCGAAACGCTAAGACAGGCACTGCCCTGACACACCCCTCTCCCGCCGCAACGGGAGAGGGGCAGAGGGTGAGAGGTTTTTCTGTAACATGCCCATAGAAACCTTCACACTGCCTAATAGACTTCGTATCGTCTGCGAAACAATGCCCTCCGCACGCTCGGTGGCGGTGGGGGTATACATCGGCACCGGCTCTCGCGATGAACGCTCTTC
>JAPWUZ010000147.1 GCA_028275265.1 Armatimonadota bacterium
CTGGGAGAACCTGTGGCGTTCCAGCAGGGCGATGCTGCACGCCTATCTGCGTTCGTATCTCTGCAATCAAGATGACCGCGAAGATGTCATTCAGGAATGCTTTCTGAAAGTCTGGCACTCGCGCTTTCGATTCCGCGAGCAGGGTACCTCTTCCTGGTTCGCTTTCCTCAAAAAGATTGCCTACCGGTGTATGATAGACCTGCGCCGACGTTACGTCAGGAACACACTTTCACTGGATGATGTTCCCGAAGCCGAAGTGCCTGCCGTGATGGATATTGCCGATACGGTCGCCAGCGCAGTGCTGGCTGGTGAGCTGTACCTGGCTGCAGATGTGCTGTGGCTGGGGCTGGATATGGACGGCGATGTGCGCGCCCATCAACAACAACTGCTTGCGGCGCAGCTGCACCACCTGCATCACAAGTCGTGGCAGGAGATACTCCGCTTGCTCGGGTACTCCGGAATGCACATAGACCGCCGCACGTTAGACCGATGGCTGAGCCACCCGGGTGTTCTGCGCCATCTCATTTACCGCCAAATCTACTACTCGAACGAGCGACTGGCAGCGTATCTGCTGGGTCTGCCCGCGCACTCCTGGCGTGAACGACTGGACGAGGTAGCCAAACAGGTGCAATACCCGCTGGAGCACAGGTCTCTGCCTCCCGCCGCCAGTTCCTGGGACGAGGTGTGGCTTGTTCTCTGGCGGTACCGTTATGCGGTGACCCCGTCGCAGATACTCCAGCGCGACGAATGTCCTTATACCGAGGCGTCCCTTGAGCGGGCTTTAGACAGTCTGGACAGCCGGCTGCCTTTTCGCCAGGAGATGGAGCGTTTGAAAGATGCTCTCGATGCGGCACCGGGTGCCTGCTACGACGAGGCGGTGCACCAGCCAGGGCTCTGGCAGAGACTGGCGTTGCAGTACTGCTATCACGACGGCTTGACACACAACGACATCTATCAGCGGGTGGCGCAGGCAGCAGAGTGTGCAGGCTATCGCTTGACGATGGGAATGCTGAACGTATGGCTGAGCAACGGCAGGCTGGTGCAGCGACTGGCTAAGTTTTACAGGGACTGGAAAGGGAAGGGGGAAGCCGAAGATGCGTTCTGAAAGCGTTCTCAGCGAACAATCCGCCACCCGGCTGGCGCAATGGCTGCGGGGACAGCAGGTGCTCTCAGAACCGCAATGGCACCCGCCGGACATCCGAACGCTGGTGCACTATCGCGCGGGAGCACTGGACGTCGAGAACATGGAGAGCGTGGAAAGGGCACTCGTTGCCGACGAATATTGCAGGAATCTGTGGCTGGAAGTCAACGACATTCTAGACGTATTAACCTCACTGCCCCTTGCCCAGGTCGAGAAGGAAGCAGCAGGCACAGGACTATCCGCGCAGGTGGCACAGGAGTGGCTCAAGCTACTGAGCGAACGCTCGCAAAGGCTTTCCCGCTTTACCGGCTGGTGGAATCATCTTCTACAGGCAGCGGAGGACGCCCTCGAGCAGACCGCCCTGTACGCCGCATGGCTGCGCCAGAGGTGGCTGGCGGCAACGCAGGTGCCGGCATTTGCCACGGTACGCTCCGGCGCCCGCGCGCAGGTGTTGATGAATAACCAATCGGCAAGCGACATACAGGTACAGGTGTGCCACTTCGCGCTGGAGGCTCAATCCATTCTTCATGTGCATATCGAGGCGCGCGAAGCGAACGGCGAGATTTCCAATAGGCTCGACGGAACCGCCGTCCTTGTTGCTCTGAACATTGGGGACGAAGCGGTGCCTCTCGCACAGGGGACTTTCACGGATGGCGCCTTCCAAACACACGTACCGCTGGAAGGCACAGGTACACTCCCTCAGGGAACGCTCCCGGAACACCTGTTGCTCATCGCGGTGGGAAGCCCTTCTCAAGTCCACACCAGACAGTGGGGGCGTATACCCATCGAGGTACAGGGAAAGTATCCCTTCTGGATGGAGGTGCAGGACACCCCGCAGTGTCGTTCGGGCATCTTCTCAGCAAAGGTGCGTTTGCCGGAAGCGGTCTTTCATCAATACGCCCACCACCAGCTTGCGCTGGAAATCATGGTAGTCCCTCAGCAGTGGCAAACGCTGGGGGTATGGCACGTGGACAAGCTAGCACAGGCAGGTACGGAGTTGAGCTGCTCCTGTCCGAACTTCGCCGACATTGCGTTTCCCACGACGATGTTACTGCGCGCCAGATTGACTCCGGTGTGGAAAGAAGGCGAAAGGCATGTATGACTGTTGCCTTCGCCTGTTGCCCTCGCGGAGGAACGGTTATCAGCTGGAGCTGGTGGTTGAGACGCAACAGGCACCGGTACTTTGTGCTGAGACACCCGCGGTAGACGTGCCGTCTCTGCAACAAAACTACCTGAGAAGCCTGCAACACACCTCTCACCGCGACTATCCGGTGAGTCTGCTTCGCGAGTTCGGGTTGAAATTGGGCGAGGTGTTGTTTCCCTCGCCGGTTTTGCAGGTCCTGCGGCAGTGGCTGGCGCAGGATGAGGTACTGTTGCGTCTGGACACGGAGGCTGTGCCTCGGCTATCTGCGCTGCCCTGGGAGTACTCCTTCGTGGAAGGCGAGGGGTTCCTGTGCCTCCACCCTCATCTGCACCTTGCCCGGCAGGTGGCCAACACGGGTCATCGCGTGCCTGTGTCACCCGAGGACGAGATTATCGTACTGGTGGTGTGGGCAAATCCGGCAACTGCGGCGTATCCTGCTCTGCGGCATGTGGACAGGGAGGTCGAGGCGATACGCTCCGTGTTCGACGATTTGCTACCCGGGCGAGCTCGCGTGGAACTGCTACCCCACGCCTCCCCCGGAGCGCTAAAAGCACGGTTGAGCACACCTCCTTCGCCCCATATTCTGCATTTTATCGGGCATGGAGACACGCGTCCCTCCGGTTGTTTCCTCGTGTTGCAGGGCACGCAACCCCACACAGAAAGCATCCTTTACGCGGACGACCTTGTCTCCTGGCTGCAACCGGGGTCGGTACAGCTGGGGGTGCTGTCCGCCTGTTTCTCGGCAGGTGCCGAACACGGCATTGCAGAGTCACTGGCACGGGGCGGTATCGCCGCAGTGGTGGCGATGCAAATGAGCGTGCGCGATGAGATAGCCCCTCAGTTTGCCCATGTCTTTTATCAGTCGCTGCGCAGCACCGGTACGGTCGTCACCGCCGTCAGCGAAGCGCGTCGGGCTTTACGCACGGCAGGCGTTGACTGGGGAGTGCCCGTGTTACATACGAGACCGGGTCCCCCCGTGTTGTTTTACCCTTTCAGCGCGCCGATAGCTCCGCCGCCGGTCTCCGTTTTCGGTATTCCCGCCCACAACCGCGTCTTTGTCGGCAGGCAGCAGCTGATAGCGCAGGTCCGCCGCGCTCTGCAGCACTCTAGAAGGGTGGCGCTGACTGGGTTACCGGGCATCGGCAAGTCGCAGGCAGCTGCAGCGTTCGCGCGCACCTGTACCTCACAGTTCCCTGGCGGTGTCTATTGGCTTAATGCGACGGACACACAAAGGCTGATAGAGGGCTATGCCGTCCTGCCGGGATCCAGCGATGGGCTGTCCGCGTATCTGTCCACACACGAGCGGGCAACGCTCGTCAAGGAGAAGCTGGAACAGGTTTCCTCTCCGACTCTGGTGGTGCTGGACAATGTTACCGAGCACACCGAGCAAGCGTGGATACCGGAGGGCGAGTTCTGTCATGTGCTGGTCACCACACGCCACCCATATCTTGTGAAAAACAGGTTTCGTGTGCTGCCGGTGTCTTCGCTTGAAGCAGAAGCCGCGCAGCTGCTCCTGCAGTCCAGGCAACAGGCACAGGATGAAGTAGACGTTCTGGCGGCACAGGAAATCGCCCAGCTGATGGACTACCATCCGCTCGCGCTGAGTCTGATCGCCGCCTATGTAGAACGCGCACACATCTCCTTCCACGAGTGCCTGCAACGTCTCGGAGACACCCGTCAGCGTCTGGATATGCTGCAGCGAGCGCGGTTTACCTTCTCTCCGTCGGATGGCGATGACGCGCTCACCGACTCCCTGACCGCCACCCTCCATGCGCTGTCTCCGCAAACCCGACAGGTGCTGGAAGCGGCGTGTGTACTCGGCAACCGCCCCGTGCCGATGATCTTGCTGCACCAGATTTGTGAGCCGCTGAGCGTGGAACAGGTGGAGGAAGCGGTAGACGAGATGTGCGACCTCGCGCTGGTAACGCGCACCGCGGAGCAACAACTGTGTTTTCACGATCTGGTACGCTCGCTGGTGCGTGAACAATGTGAACCCGCTCGCGCTATGCGGTACCGTCATTCCGCTATCCGGCAGATCAACGAACGGCTTCACAAAGCGAACGCGCGGAAGGACTGGTCGGGGCTGGCTGACGATTTCGTGCACGCCCGCTCGTTGCTGCACGACACCGCCCGGCTACCGCCGTCGGAAGGGTGGCTCGCGCTCAGTGAAGCGCTGGCGCTGGCACTGATGGAACACAGTCGGAACGAAGAAGCCTGTCAGGTACTGGAAGAGGCACTAGCCAAAACGCGCGATCTGGAAACAGATTCCCCGCTGCACGAGGCGGCGTTCATGCGGTTGCTGGGCTTCGCCTATGAGAAGGCGCGTGTTCCGGACAAAGCGAGGCATTTTGCCCTTTGCGCGCTTTCGTCTGCCGAGCAATGCTTGCCCGCGAACTCACCCCAACTGATCGAGTACCTGACCGTAGCAGGCTACGTACTCAAGATGACCAGCAGCCTGCCAGAAGCGCAGCAGCACTACGAACGGGCTCTTCACCTTGCCCGGACAGCTTATGGAGACGACCACCCGTACGTTGCCACCATCCTGAACAACCTCGGCACGTTGCATGAGGCGCGCGGGGAGTTCTGTGTTGCGATGGACCGCCTGCAAGAGTCGCTACACATCGACGAACAGCTGTATGGTCGTAGCCATTTCCGCATCGCGATACGCCTCAACAATATGGGACGGGTATGTGCGGCAATGGGAGACCCTCTGCAGGCGGTAAGGCTGCATGAAGAGGCGGCAATCATCTACGAAAAAAGTTTCGGCAGCGACTCGCCCGACGTGGGCGACAGCCTCGGCTTTCTGGGCGACGCCCTCCTGCGAGCAGGCGATAGAGAAGGCGCCCGCGCCGCTTTCTCCCGCTCGCTGGGCATCTACGAACGGGCGTACTTCCCGCATCATCCGGATTGCCAAGGAATGCGCCGCCGGCTCGCGGCCCTGCAGGAGGAGAAAGCATGAATACAGCCGTCACGCACCGGATACTCTTTGCATGTCTGTTCCTGACTCTTCAGGCAGCGGCTTTCTCGCAACGTAAACCCAATCTCCGTCTGGATATTTCCTCCGGGTTGAGCAACGGTATCAGCGTTAACGCGCCTGCTTCGTTTATGGATGACAAAAGCCGTGTCGCAGCGGGAACAGGCATTACAGCAAGCTCCGTAAACGCCTTCCTGTACGAGGTGCAGCAACTGGTAGGTAGCCTTGCGCCAGAGATGTGGCTCTTCACGCTGCCGGAGGACAAACAGGGGTTGATTGACGGCACGCAAGCCCTGCTTCGCTTTGTGGAGGAACTGGAACCCGTCATCAGCCAATTGCTCGCGGGAATCGACACCTTGGCGACACGGCACTCGCGCCTCTCGCCGCAAAAGGCGATTTATCCCCGTCTGCAATGGCGCGTCTCTTCGCATACAACGATGCTATTACCAGAAATGAGCTATAGCGACTACAATTTGGGCATAGACGGAGCGATACAGTTTGCACGGACAGCCTCGCAAGACACACGGGCGTTTGGCTTCGCGCTACGCATGGACCTGTCTCCCCAACGACAGGCGGCAGCACGGGAGTTGCTGCAATTATCGCAGGAAAAACGCCGGCTCGATACACCGATGCATGCGCTCTCTCAGACACTTTCGCGGTTCAAACGGCTGCTGCAACAATCCAAAGGGAACGCGAATAGCCTGTTGCCAGACCTGTTGTCGCTGGACCCCACACAGCCCAACTACCCTGAAAAGCTGCAGCAACTGCAACAGCGGTACGAGAGTCTGGTCGCGACGTTGCGCCTGTCAATAGAGGAGGTGAGTGATGCGCTCAGTGCTGATGGTGGAGTGACACACACCTTTACTCCTCTACTCCAACAGGCACTGGACGCCGCACGTGCCTTGTACCATCTGGCATTTCGCTTCCGGATGGCGCTGTTTCTCACCTACCAGGATTTCAACCAGCCACTGCGTGTATCGCAGGTGGGAATGAGCATCGGGAAACTGTACCGGGTCGGAGCAGAAGGTTCGCCCGGTATCCGCGCGACTTTGTCCGCCTCCTATCTGTGGGCGTCGCCTGTCGCCGCGGGTGAGCGTGAGGGAGTGATATGCGGGGTCCAAATCGCCTGGCAGGATCGCACCCCGGTTCTTCTTGCGCAGCAGTCCCGCTGGCGCTGGCAGGCCGGTGTAGAATACACCTTCCCCAGCACCCTGACAAACCACTCGTACGGTGCGTTTGTGCGCTTCCGTCAGCCAAACCACCCCGCCGACTACTCCGTGTTCTACCTGCACAGAGCCACCGGCGGAGACTTCCTTGGCGTCTCCTTGCGCTACAGCATCGGGCTGGCGTTCTACTAAACGAACAGGTACAATAGGAGTAGCACAGACAACGCGGAGGAAGCGAATGGACCGGAGCATCCTGGAAGTGTTCGACAACCCTTACCCGGACAGAGATTACCTAATTAAAC
>JAPWUZ010000166.1 GCA_028275265.1 Armatimonadota bacterium
GTACCAGTATGGGACTGTATCTGGTGACGTGGGATTTCAATGCACCCATCGGTCGGCGGGATGCCTACCTGTCGGTAGATGGAGGCAGCAGCTGGGAACTGACCGAGTTCTACGGACACCCGGTGGCAAATTTCACCATTCGCCTGATGGGCATACCCGCCAGAACGAACGCTACCCTGTTCGGCAACGTGAATCTGGAAGATTTTGGATTTGCCGTACAGCCTCCCAAAGTCGGGGAGGACGAAAACGACGCCTTCGTGCCTACCCTGGAGGTGGAACTGCGCGAGCAGGGCACACCGAACGTGGTGCAGACCTTCTATACCACGCCATATGCCACCGAACAGCCCGACGGCAGTCATGCCTACAGCTACCTGTTGCCGGTGGTACCGGAGGGCACCTACGACATCGCTTTCCGCGCCAACCACTGGCTGCGCAAAGTGGTGCCGAACGCCACATTGACCGGCGTGGCAATGGTGGATGTAGACTTGCCGAACGCCGATATCGACGGAGACAACGAAGTGACGCTCTTTGACTTCGGTGCCCTGGTCGCTTCTTTCGGCAGTGTTTCCGGCGACACCAACTGGAGCTTTAACGCCGACCTGGACGGCGACCTCGAAGTGACGTTGTTCGACTTCGGTATCCTGGTGCGAAACTTCGGGCTGATTGGCGACGAGTAACCCTCACCCCATCCCCTCTCCCGAAGTTTCGGGAGAGGGGATTATGGGCTCTCCTGTTCCCACGGCAATCGGAAAAGGGGATAAGGGTTTCACACCACCGCGTACACCAGTGGTTGAAAGCGTGGCGCGCCTTGACCCACAGCGAAGCAGCTCCGTAATTCCTCTGCAATCTCCTGAGCCTGTTTGTCGCTTCGTGCGTGCACCTCGGCGACAGGCAGAGAAGGCTCCACGTGGTCGCCCACATGGCGCAGGACGCGGATACCGACCGCGTGGTCTATAGTGTCCTCCTTACGGCTGCGTCCTGCTCCCAGGCGCACTGCCAGCAGCCCGACTCGACGCGCGTCGATGGCGTGGATGTATCCTGCCTGCGGCACGTACACTGGCAGTCGGACTGGCGCCTGTGGCAGCAGGGAAGGGTCATCCAGCACGCTGACGTCACCGCCCTGTGCCTGAACGATTCGGCGGAACACCTGCAGTGCATCGCCGCTATCGAGACACTCCAGTGCGCGCCGTCGCGCCTCGCTCAACTGCGTTTCCGCACCAACCAGCATCAGGGCGTGCGCAGCCAGCTCGATGCACAGGATTTCGAAACGCGCCGAGGCGGCACCGGTCCTGCGCTGTAACACCTGTATCGCCTCCGCGACTTCCAGCGCATTGCCCACCGCCTCCCCCAGCGGCTGGCTCATATCGGTTACCAGAGCTAGAGTACGCCTCCCCGCCATCTTGCCTATCTCCACCAGCGCACGCGCCAGTTCCAGCGCGTCCGGCAGGCGAGGCATAAACGCCCCGGAACCTGTCTTCACGTCCAGCAAGATATACTCCGCGCCCCCTGCCAGCTTCTTGCTCATCACACTGGCTGCTATCAGCGGAATGCAATCCACTGTAGCGGTCACGTCGCGCAGAGCGTAGAGATACTTATCCGCAGGCACTAAGTCGGGCGACTGACCGACCAGGCAGGCTCCGACCTCCTCCACCAGACGGCTTATCTCGTCTGCACGGAAGTCGGTACGGAATCCGGGGATAGACTCGAGTTTGTCCACAGTGCCGCCGGTGAACCCCAACCCACGCCCCGACATCTTTGGAACAACCACTCCGCACGCCGCCAGCAAAGGAACGACCACCAGACTCGTCTTGTCCCCTACTCCACCGGTAGAGTGTTTGTCCAGCACCGGTTTTCCCAGAGGAGGCAGGCCCAGTTGCTGCCCGGAGTGCTGCAAGATGGAGGTCAGCGTGGTCGTCTCCTGAGGGGTCATTCCGCGAAAGTACACCGCCATCAGCCAGGCAGCCACCTGATAGTCGGGCACTTCGCCTCGCAGACCACCCAGCACCAGCGCTTCCAGCTCTTCCCGGCTCAGTTCCCCGCCGTCTCTTTTCTTCTGGATGATTTCGGGAACCCGAAGCATACCAGCCACCTTCCGTAAAGCCTATTCCCGCTTCGCCCCCTACTTCCCTGCAGCGCGCCATTGGTGGTAGAATCAAGACAGTTGCAGAAAGGGAGCGTGTTCGATGTCTCCGCTAACGACGCCGACCACAACCCGTTCGCTGGCAGAGGTGCTGGACAGCCTGACGCGCGAGGCCGAGGTGTACCGTCCTCTGGATGACGGTTCGGTACAGTGCTTCGCCTGCGCTCACCGGTGTATCATCCGCGAGGGCAAAAGGGGTATCTGTCAGGTGCGCTTTAACCAGGGAGGCAAGCTTTACGCTCCGTGGGGATACGTCTGCGGGCTGAACGTGGACCCTATTGAGAAAAAGCCCTTCTTCCATGTGATGCCGGGTACACGCACTCTGACCTTCGGGATGCTGGGGTGCGATCTTCATTGCGCGTACTGTCAGAACTGGATTAGCTCGCAGGCATTGCGTGACCCCGCCGCCGGTGCGCCCGTAGACCGAATCCTGCCCGAAGAGATGGTGGAACTCGCCCTGCGCTACAATTCGCCGTTCATCACCAGCTCGTACAACGAGCCACTCATTACCGCCGAGTGGGCAGTCAGCATCTTCAAGGCGGCACAACCGCATGGCATTCGCGGACTGTTCGTCTCTAATGGCAATCTCACGCCAGAAGTGCTGGAATACCTGCGCCCTTATCTGGCGGGGTACAAAATCGACCTGAAGAGCATGAACGACCGCAGTTATCGCCAGCTGGGAACCACTCTCCAGAAAGTGCTGGACGGTATTCGTCTGGTGCACCAATCGGGTCTCTGGCTCGAGGTGGTGACACTGGTCGTGCCCGGCTTCAACGACAGCGATGAGGAGCTGCGCGAGGCGGCGAGGTTCCTGGCTTCTCTGTCGCCGGATATTCCCTGGCATGTCACTGCCTTCCATCGCGACTACAAGATGCTCGACCATGACGATACCGATGTACGCACCCTGCTACGGGCAGCGGAAATCGGACGCAGCGAGGGGCTTCGTTACGTGTACGCAGGCAACATCCCGGGCGCGGTTGGCAAATGGGAGAACACCTATTGCCCGCAGTGCGATGCCCTGCTGGTGAAGCGATGGGGCTTCCGGATACTGGAGAACCATCTGACCGGTTCCGGCAGGTGTCCCAAATGCGATACGCCCATACCCGGAGTATGGTCATAGGAGAGGAGCACAACCTGTTGTGAAGGCACGTTATCCCCTGACCGCAGAAGGCGAACGTCGCAGGCTATGGCTCTGGCTCTTGGTCGGCGCGCTGGTGCTGCTGCAGATACTGGTGGTAGCCGTGCGTTTCTATACCGACTGGCTCTGGTTTGCCGAGCTGGGTTACACGGCTCTATTCACCCGCATCTGGAGCACGCGGTTGGCGCTGTTCGGCGTCTTCAGCCTGCTGTTTTTCGTGATACTCTACCTGAACCTGCGGCTGGCGTATCGCCTCAGCACGGGCATGGATGAGGAGTGGGAGGAGAGGTTGCGCATTCGGTTGGGCATCGCAGTACCTCGTACCTCTCAGCCCTTTATCTTCTGGGCAGTGCTGTTGCTCGCGTTGCTGGTGGGCAGTCAGAGTGCGTCACACTGGGAGCAGTGGCTGTTGTTCCGATACGCCCAGCCTTTTGGCGTGCGCGACCCGCTGTTCGGACATGACGTCGCCTTTTACATGTTTCGTTTGCCCTTCTGGCGGTATCTGCATACGTGGTTTACCTTCGTGTTCATCGCCACGCTGTTGATAACGGCCGCCTACTACTACGTGAACCGCGGCTTCGAGGTCTTCGGCACGCTGACCGCATTCTCGCCGGGTGTCAAACCGCACCTGTTTCTGCTCGCGGCGGCTTGTGCGGCGCTGTGGGGCGTGGGCTACTGGCTGGACCGCTACGATGTGTTGTTTATCCCGAACCGCATCTTCACCGGTGCCGGTTACGTGGAAACCACCGTGCGCTTGCCGGGGCTGTATCTGCTGATGGCGATTAGCCTGCTCACCGCCGGCTCACTGGTGTGGAACATCCGGCGTGGTCGTGTGCTCCGGTTCCCGCTGATGATGCTGGCAGCACTGGTGGGCGCATCGGTGCTGGTTCATGCGGTGATACCCGCTGCAGTACAAAACGCCATTGTCAACCCCAACGAATGGGGCTTGCAAAAGCCCTATATCCAACGGCACCTCACCGCCACGCGACAGGCGTTCGGACTGGATAATGTGGAAGAGCGTACCTTTGAGGCAAATACGAATCTGACTGTCGCCGACCTGCAGCGCAATAACCAGACGCTGTCCAATGTGCGCATCTGGGACTACCAGCCCCTTCAGATGATTTTCAACTCCCTGCAGTCGTTCAAGCAGTACTACAAGTTCAACGATGTGGACGTCGACCGCTACACCTTCGGCAGCGATTACCGCCAGGTGATGGTGGCAGCACGCGAGCTATCGCAGCCCGATTTGCCAGCCTCCTCCAAAACGTGGCAGAACCTGCGCCTGCAGTACACACATGGCTATGGCGTGGTCATGACCGCTGTGAACACCACCACCGCACAGGGACAACCGGAATATCTGGTGCGCGATATTCCCCCGCAAAGCAAGGTGCCCGTGCGGCTGGAGCGGCCCGAAATCTATTACGGCGAACTGACAGATAACCCAGTGATTGTGGACTCGAAACTGGAGGAGTTTGACTATCCCACCCTGCACAGCGGCGCGGAGGGCGAGAATCAGTACACGCGCTATCAGGGAACCGGGGGCATTCCTATCGGCAGGAACCTGGTGGCGAAACTTGCCTACGCTTTCCGGATGGCAGATAGCTATTTGATACTTTCCGGTGACCTGACGCCCAACAGTCGCCTGCTATTCCGGCGCAACATCCGTGAGCGTATGCAGGCGATTACTCCCTTCCTGATGCACGACCGCGACCCATACATCGTGGTCGCCAACGGCAAGCTGTGGTGGATTTGTGACGCCTACACCGTTAGCGATCGCTACCCTTACGCCAAAACGCTGGACATCCCGCTGGATGCCTTCCGCTACTATCGCCTGAACTACATCCGCAACGCGGTCAAGGTGGTGATAGATGCTTATAACGGCTCGGTGGATTATTACATCGCCGATGAGAGCGACCCGATGATTCAAACCTACCGCCGCGCCCTGCCCGGTTTGTTCAAACCGCTCTCGGAGATGCCCGCCAGCCTGCGCCAGCACCTGCGCTATCCTGAAGACCTGTTCCGCATCCAGAGCAACATCTGGGCGCTGTACCACATGCGCGACCCGCGCGTGTTCTATATGCGTGAAGACCAGTGGGAAATCGCCAAACAGCAATCGCCGGAAAGCACTGTGCCGGGCGGCGAGTTCCAGCAGATGGAACCCTACTACCTCATCATGCGCCTGCCGGGCGAGAAGCGGGAAGAGTTCCTGTTGCTCATCGTGTACACGCCGATGAATCAGGAGAAGATGATTGCGTGGATGTGTGCCAAGTGCGACGGGGAAGATTACGGCAAAATCGTGCTCTATCGCTTCCCGAAGGAACGCACCATCTACGGTCCCGCACAGATAGAACGCCTGCTGGGTCAGGTCTCCGAAATCCGCACGCAACTGCGACTGTGGGACCAGCCCGGCTCGCAGGTGGTATGGGGGCATCTGCTGGTAATACCCATCGAGCAGTCGTTGCTTTACGTGAAGCCCGTCTACCTGCAGACTACGGGAGGCGGTGAGCAACGCATCCCCGAGTTGAAGAAAGTGATTGTGGCATACGGCGACCAGCGTGTGATGGCGGACACCTTAGAACAGGGCTTGCAGAGAATCTTCGGCGCATCGGGTTCCGCGCGAGCCGCTACACCGAGACCGCTGTCGCTAACACCAGCTGCGCCTGCAACGCCGACACCCACGGGAGATGTGCGTGCATTGGTGAACCAGCTCGCCGATGCCATCCGCGCCGCCGAAACCGCACAACGCGAGGGTAACTGGGCGGAGTACGGCAGGCAGCTGGAGCGGGTGAAGACACTCGTCCAGCAGCTGCAGCAG
>JAPWUZ010000148.1 GCA_028275265.1 Armatimonadota bacterium
CTCGCCAGTGATGAGGCGGGCTTCATCGCGGGGCAGACGCTGGTGATCTATGGTGGGCAGATACAGCCCGAGTCGAGGGAAGCCAGTCTCTGAACCCGTAGAGGCAAACGTCGGAGCGGCGAAACATTGCGCGGCGTTTGCCGTCTATGTATGCAGGAAGAATCTCCACAAGGAGGTCGTGAGATGAGAAGGCATGTTTCTCTCCGGACGGCGGGTGGTATCGTGCTCGCGCTGTTTGTCGGTTTCCTGTTGGGTAGCAGCATCCAGCCGTTGCGGTCGCAACCGTCCGCACAACCACAGGTCACCCAGCCTGCCGGCGATGCGCTGGTGGAGAAGCTGGTGCGTGAAGCGGATGAAACAGGCAGACAGGTGCGCACCGACGTTGCCGCCCTGACCGAGCTGATGAAACGGGTTATTCGTGAGGTGGAGGTAGGGCAGCAGTACCCCGAACTGGAGCAGCGGGGTAAGGTGCTCAGCGAGCGCGTGGGGGTGGATGTGGAAGTCGCGCTGGCGCAGACCTTGCTGGCGGTCGCAGAGAAGTCGGTAGTGCGCAGTGGGCAGGAGCAGTGGGTGATTCAGCGCATTGTGGACTTTTTCAAAGCGCCCCAGCCCGACGTGACACGCTACCGCGAGAAGGGGTACACGCTGAGTTCCATCATTCTGGCTTACGGCATCGCCAAAGCGGCGAACGCTTCTCCGGAGCGGGTGTTTGAAATGCGGCAGTTCAGGCAGAGCTGGCCCGCTATTGCCGTCGCACTGGGGGTGAAGCCCCAAGAACTGAGCAAGGCGCTACAGGGGATGTTCCCGTAGCGTTCTTCACATTTGACCATGCTGGCAGAGGGGGCAATCATGAATGGTTGCCCCCCGAGAGGATGCTATCGCCTGTAATCCGCCTGTCCGGGGATAAGCACGTTGTCGCCTGCACCGAAATCCCATACGAGCAACACGGCGCGACCATCACCGTCCGCATCTGCCCGCAACGAGGTAAGGGGAGCGTCTCCATCCAGCGCGACCTCCCCTCGCCGGGTGGATTTCAGCCGCCACCACGCAGTGCGGGCCTCATTGCTCACCGCCATGCCCTGTACAGGCGCGACGGCGTCCAGAGCCAGGACGGTCGGCGTACGGACGGTACGCTGTGCTTCGTCTATTTCACCGACGAGTGCCCTGCCGCGCAGGAACTCATAGTCGCCCAGCCACATCCGCCACCTCTTGCCCTCGCGTCCGGCGCGAAATATCTCGTATTCCGCCTGATGCTCTCCCGCTCTGAACAGGATCAGGCGGTGAAGAAGGTCTTCGCCGCCGATGTTGCCCCGCAGGTTCACCACCACCTCGTGCTTGTCGGGTAACACTTGCTCCACGTTCCCTTGGAGGTCGTGCGCATGCAATCTCCATGTGCCACAGCTGGCTTCTCCACCGGTGACGAAAGCCTGCCGGAGTTTGCCTTCGTTGTCGAAGCGCATTACAGCGAACGCTGCGCGGCACGCAATACCGTCGGGCAGCTCCGTTCGCTTTCCGGGCGTGAGGGACAGGAAGACCACATCCCTTCCGTACCGATGGCTGACCTCTATTGCAACGGTATCTGCGCTGTCAGGCGCAAGCGGAAACAGACGCACGTTGCGAATCAGCGGACTGCTCCTCGCCGCCTCGATCACCGTCACGAAGGTACTGCGCAGCGGCTCCGCCCCTTCGGTTTGCGTGTGGGCAATCAGGTACTTGAGCGGTGGATTGGCGCGGTTGCCCTTCGGGTAGCCGTTGCAGGCGATGAAATGCGTCCGCTGCGTGGGCAACCAGTGAATGCGCAGGCGGATATCGTCCTGTCGCCAGCTTGCCAGCCATGGGCGGTCGCTCTGTGCTTCCTGCGGATCGGTGAGGAAAGCGAAGCCGCTACCGGTGTAGCCGTAAAAGCCTGAAGTGGCGTTCGCCCGCTGAGGGTCGTCGTACATCTTCCCGAAGGGCACTTCGTCACCGGCGAGGGTGCCGTTGCGCGGTTCCGAGAAAGCAATGCCCTGGAACACCACCTCTGTGCCTGGCAGGTGGAGGGAATAATGGTGTTGCCTGCCCCCCTGCACATGGAACACGTCCACCACATAGAAGGCGTCGGCAGCGGGCAGGTCTATCATCGCCGTTTGCCGTCGATAGAGCGATGCTTTATCGGGATAGACGCTTTCCGCGGAGGCATCCACGAACTGTACCCACGCGGATTGCGCGAACCGGTGCAGGCGTCCTCTGGCGAGGTTTGCCTGACGCTGGGCGTCTACCATTACGGCGCAGTGACTGACGGTGTGCTGCGTCCAGCCGGGCGGTTCGGGGTCATCGGCGGCAAACTGCGGATAGCCCAGGTCGGGCAACAGCTTTTTGCCGAAGGCGAACAGTTCGATGTTGAGCCTGTCGTAGTGTCCATGTCCACCGCCTGCCCAGCCGTAGTACAGCGTGAGCGCACGCTGGTTTTCGCCCTGGCCTCCACGCAGGATTGCCAATCCATAGTCGCCCAGCAGGCGCGAACGCTCGTAGCGCGAGGTGTTGGGCTGGGCAGAGGGTGCAGGCGGAAAATCGGGCTGGAACAGGTCGCTGAACTGTGTGTAGGCGCGCCCCGCGTTGTTCTGCGGCTTGGGGAGCAGGGGATAGAACAGCGGGTCGCCGTACTGGCGATAAGCGATTTCTGCCATCCACGCGGGCAGGTCAATGCGCGAAATATCCACGCCGCCCGAATCGCCGATGGTGGGGGTGAATCCCTTTGCTGCGCTCATCTCAAACGGATAATAAAACAACCTCTTGACAGTGGGGTGTCCAAACAGGTTGACGTCCGCCCTCAACAGATAGTTGCAGATGCGCGCCACCTCCTGGTTCCAGATGAAGTGGTATCCGGGCGCGGATTCGTGCCCCATGCCCTCGCGGAAGAAGAGGTTGACAAGGGCAAACTGCAGTCCCTCGTGGGTATACCGATCGCCAGTGTTGTTCAGTAAATAGTCCACAGACCATTTCAGCAGTTCGGGGTCCTGTGAGACGATGGCGGTGGTGAGCAGTGTCTTCTGATGCATCCCGTAGTTGCCGGAGATGCGTTCCTCCTTGATGGCTTTGATGAACTCCATCAGCAAGTTGCGATAAAGGTGCTGGCGAATCGCTTCCGCATCCTTGCCCAGTGCCCGCTGCAGCTCGGTGTCGTTGTCGATGGCGTCCCATACGAAGTCCACAGCCTCCGCCAGGTTGGTGGCAACGCCTGTCTCCCAGATAGCATTGACGATTTTGCCCGTGTACGAAGGCTGGAACTCGGTGGCGTAGCGAGACTGTTTATTGTGGTCCATATCGGGATAATAGTCCGCAATGCGACAGAGCATAACCAGCGCCTTGTGTGCGTAACGGCTATCGCCTGTCAGCAGGTACGCGCGTGCCAGATTGTGTACGGCGGGGATGATATGGCGCATCCAGTGCCAGTGGCAGTAGTAAGCAACGAACCAGTATTTCTTCTCCTCACCGGGCTTTTTCCAGCCCCAGCCATCGTCGGGGTAGTCGCCGGTCAGCAGGGAACGATCTTTCATCCCGCTTTTCAGGAATGCGCCGAAGTCATTGGAAGGGAACTCACTCTTGCAGTTAGGGCAAATGACCTTCCAGGGCTTTTCCAGCGGGGTTTCAAAGCCGTAGTTGCCGTATTTGAAGGTCTCCCTGCCGCACACGGGGCACCCCGAGAAGCTGATGTTGAAGGCGCGCGGAACCTGAGGCGGCGGGATGGTTTCACGCAGGTAATCGTCGCTGAATTGCACCCACTGCTGCGCCATCTGCAGGACGTCCTGCACTGCCTGACGGGCAGGCTCTTCATGTGCCAGACGATGACGCGCACTCTGTATCTGCTCAGGGGTGAACAGAGCAATGGTCTTCTTGGGCACGGTATCCGCCTTTCCCACCGCGACGCCAAGACACACCGCGGTGACCAGAATGATCGATACCACACGCATGGGGGCATTCCTCCTGCAATACCATTTGGCGGAAGGCGGAGAGGATTCCTGTCCGCTGCCGCGAGCGGTGATCATCATGGGGATATCGTGACAGCCACCCGGAAACAACACAGGATTCCTGTCCGCGCATTCGGTAATTGTATCCTGCAATTGACTATGGCAGATGGAGGTGCAGAAGACAGATGCCACGCAAGTTGCCGCACTCGCATACCTGTTTCGTTTGTGGGGAGAGCAATCCAAGAGGATTGAACGTTCGCTTTTACGCCGATGAACAAGGCGCCTGTGTGCCACTGGTTCTGCGCGAGGAGCAGATGGGCTACCCCGGCATCGCACATGGCGGCGCTTTGATGAGCATACTGGATGAGCTGATGGGCTGGGCGGCGACCATGCAAACGGGAGAGTTCAGTGTTTCGGCGGAAATCAATACACGCTTCCTCAAGCCGGTGCCGCTACACACCCCGCTGACCGCACGGGCACAAATGACTCAGAGGCGGGGCAGGGTATGGTACACGCATGGCGAGATTGTGGACGAAAAGGGCACGGTGTACGTGCGAGCCACCGGTAAATACGTCTCCATCGGCAAGGAACGTACTGTGGAGATATTGAAGTTGATGATACACGATCCGGATGCACTCTCGCCGGAGGATCTGCTGCGCCGTTTTCACTACATGGAGTGAAAGGTGTGGCGGAAAACACTTGGAAGGAGTGAGCGACCATGTCCGAACTGCGTCAGGACATCGCCACCAAGCGGTGGGTTATTGTCTCCAAAGAGCGGGCAAAGCGTCCACATCAGTTCCTGAAACAGATGGTGGTGCAGGAGGAACCGGACCACCGGGATGATTGTCCTTTCTGTGAGGGAAACGAGGGGCAGACTCCCCCTGAGGTATACGCTCTGCGCAACGGGAGTGAACCGAACCAGCCCGGCTGGAAAGTGCGTGTGGTGCCGAATAAGTTTGCCGCGCTCTCCACGTCAGCCAAATGGGAAGTGAAACATCCCGAGATTTTCACCACCATTAACGGCTATGGCTCCCATGAGGTGATTATCGAAACGCCCCAGCACAATCAGACTCTGGCAACCCTGCCGCAGGAGCATGTGCAGCTGGTGCTGCAAGCGTTACTGCAGCGGATGCGCACGCTGGCACAGGATAACCGTATCGCTTTCGTGCAGGTTTTTCGCAATCACGGTGCGGCGGCGGGCACTTCGCTGGTGCATCCCCACTCGCAGCTGATTGCCACGCCCATCGTGCCCACCAACATCCGCGAGGAGATTGAGGAAGCCCGCCGCTTCTACGACGACCGGGTGACCTGCGTCTACTGCTACATGCTGGAGAAGGAGCTGGAGCGCGAAGAGCGTATCGTGCTGACCACAGACCATTACGTGGTACTGGCACCTTTCGCGTCACGCTTCCCCTTTGAGCTGATGATACTGCCGCGCCGGCACAGCGCGTCCTTTGTGGCGGATGCGCGTACAGAGGATGTCACGTTTCTGGCGGATGTATTGCGGCGTACCCTTCTGTTGCTCTACCGCGCGGCGAACAACCCCGACTACAACGCCGTGCTGCACACCGCTCCGCTACGCGATAGCTGCATGGATTACTATCACTGGCACATCGAAATCGTGCCGCGCCTGACCACACCTGCCGGGTTCGAGCTGGGAAGCGGCATCTATATCACCACTGCCATTCCTGAGGAGACCGCGGATTACTTGCGCGAACAGGCGCGTCAGCTCGTAATATAGAGCAAAAGGGGCACTCCTCCGCAGGGAGTGCCCCGTTCGTTAAGGTGTTGCGCCTCCGGGTGTCGGTGTGGGGACGGTAGGTAAGGCAGGCGAGGGTTGTGCCTCCTGAAGCTGTTGTTGCAACTGCTTTATCTCCTCCTGCCAGCGGCGGTTAAAGCGAGGTATCTCGAAGGACACCTTTGCCTGCGCTCGCATTTGCATCAGTTCGCGCCCTAGGTTGCGCTTGCTCTTTGCCTGCATCAGCAACCGCCGCAGGTCTTCCTTCACTTCCTCGAACGGGCGCACCTGCCGGTCCTTCTTGTCCAGCACCTTAAACAGCACCCATCCGTTCACTACCTTGCCCTGCGCGCCCGGCAGCTTGAGGGGCTGAGGTGGGGTCACACTGCCAACGGGTGTTTTCTGCAGCGTCTGCCACAGCTGAGGAAACTGCTTGAAGGTATCATCGGTCTCGCGCAGCCAGACGCCGCCCTGAGGCATGTTGGGCAGCTTTAGGGACTTCTGTGCTGCCACCAGGTGGAAGTCGATGCCTTTTTTCAACATTTCCTGCACTTCATCCAGTGTCTTGCGGTTGTCCACCAGAATCAGCGCAACCTGTACCTGCGCCGGGATGGTGAACTGCTGGATGTTCTGCTGGTACGCTTTCTTCACCTCGTCATCGGTGACGGTAATGCCCTTCGTGATGAGCTTGAAGGCTGCCAGCTCCACTTTGATGTCCTCTTTCAAGTCGTCCTGCGTGTAGCCGAGCGTTTTCAGGCGTTCGTTGAAACCCGGCAGTTTTTTCTGACGTTCCAGCTCTCTTTTAATCTCGTCTTCAGTGGGCATTACCTTCTCTTTCTCTGCCATCTGCAGGATCAGGCGACGGTCTACCAGCATTCGCAGAGCCAGGTATCCCGCCTGTTCGCGGATGATGCGACCGGTGGCCGGGTCACGCACGGGGTTTTCGCCCTGCGTGAGCGGAACAGCCAT
>JAPWUZ010000150.1 GCA_028275265.1 Armatimonadota bacterium
TAGCCTGCGGCGGCAATCATGGCGGCGTTGTCGGTACACAAAATCAGCGGCGGGATGACCAGCTGGTAGCCGCGTTTGCCCGTCTCCTCGCTCATCATCGCTTTCAGGCGCGAGTTCGCCGCCACTCCCCCACATACCGCGACGCGCGGGATGCCGTATTCCTCTGCCGCGCGGATGGTCTTCTGCACCAGCACGTCCACGATGGCTTCCTGAAAGCTCGCAGCGGCATCGGCGACGTTCAGCGTGTCGCCAGCCTGCTGCACCAGACGCAACAGCGCGGTCTTCAGCCCGCTGAAGCTGAAGTCGTAGCTGCCCTCCTCGAGCCACGCACGCGGGAAGGCGATGGCTTGCGGGTTGCCCTCCTTCGCCTTGCGGTCGATGGCTGGTCCGCCCGGATAGCCCAGCCCCAGCAGGCGCGCCGCTTTATCAAACGCTTCGCCAGCCGCATCGTCGCGCGTACTGCCCAAGCGGCGACGCTTCCCGTGCCCTTCCACGATATGCAGGTCGGTGTGCCCACCCGACACAATCAGGCACACGAAGGGAAACCGCAGGTCTGGCGCGGTGAGGAAATTGGAAGCGATATGCCCCTCCAGATGATGCACCGCCACAATCGGCTTGCCCAGTGCGTACGCCAGCGCTTTGCCTGCAGAGACCCCCACCATCAGCGCGCCCACCAGCCCCGGACGGTTGGTCACCGCGATGAGGTCGATGTCCGCGTAACGCACTCCTGCCTGCCGCAAAGCCTCTTCGATGATGGGCGTCAACCGCTCGACATGCTTGCGTGCCGCCACTTCTGGCACGACACCGCCCGTCAGCGCGTGGATGTCGACCTGCGAGGCAATGAGGTTGGAAAGGATTTCCACCCCGTCGCGTACCACCGCCACTGAGGTCTCATCGCAGCTGGTCTCGATGCCCAGAACAATCATGCCTGCCCCTCCGCTTGACGGATTTGCACCGCTGTGCTATATTCCGGATAGAGTATACCGTACGGAAAGGAGAGATGCGCTGTGAAGCGGTGCGGGCTGGTGCTGGTCGTGCTTTGGGCTTGCGCCGGGGTATCGGCGCAGATGAAACTGGAACCCCTTCTGCAGGCAGGTCCGTCCCGTACCGCGTCGCTGAGCGTTATCGGCTGATAGAGGCACCGTCGTCGGGCGTCTCCGGCTCGGCGCGGAGCAGCTTCCAGCGGTTTGCACGCAGCAGCAGCTGGTATTCAGGGGTTTGCATGTCCGGCGTCCACATAATGACGGCATCCTCGCCCGTATCGGCGTAGTAGCCTTTGCGGATGGCCACGGCGTAGAAACCGTATTTGGCATAGAGCCGCTGAGCGGCGGTGTTGGAAGCGCGTACCTCCAGCGTGGCGCGGCGGGCACGGCGGGCGATGGCGACCTCCAGCAACCCCAGCAGCAACCGCTCGCCGATATGCTGACGCCGATAGGCGGGATGCACCGCCAACGTGGTGATGTGCGCTTCGTCCATGATGACCCACATGCCGCCGTAGCCCACCACCCGCTCGTCGATGTGCGCGACCAGATAACAGGCAGGCTGATGATTCAGCCCCGCATGGAAGCTGCTTTCGTGCCAGGGGGTGACGAAGCACATCCGCTCGATCTCCATGATTTGCGGGATGTCTTCCGCCTTCATCGGCTCGATCACCAGTTGTGGCATGAAAATCGCCATCACCATCACCTGCGCACCCGCAACGTATTATACCCCTCTCCCACAGCGTGGGAGAGGGGACCGCGGGTGAGGGCATCTCGCCTACTTCAGTACCGTCACCACCGGAATCGTGCACACGTGGTACTCGGTACCGTTCACCGTGCCCTGAGCGTCGGCAAAGAGCGCAAAGGACATGGCATCACTAGGCAGGGCGATTTCGGCGGTATATTTCCCGCCACCGATGGATTTGGCATCCTGTGCGCTCCACCGCGAGCTGCGCAGGTCTTTCGTGCTGGATTGCGCCGTCCAGATTTGCACCCCGTCCACCTTGCCCTTGGTGGTGACGGTCACCAGCAGTTTGTTGCCCTGGCGCTTCACGTCGGCTTTGACTTCCGCGAGCGGCTGTTTGGATGCTACTGCCAGATAGAACGCCGTCAGGTTGTTCACCACCCTCTGCAAGCCCTCCTGCAGGCTGTGTCCTGCGTTGGGCACATACATCAGGTACTTCTCGCCGGGCAGGTCGTTGAAATAGAACTGCGCGGCGTCGATCACCCAGTAGCGGTCGTTCGCGCCGTTAATCACCATCTTGGGCATCTTGAACCGCTCACGGTAGAAATAGGGATCGACGATGGTGGTCAGCGTCTGCCCCTCTGCCGTGGAAAGCATCTCCGTCAACCCTTTGGTGGAGTAGTCGGCAATCATCTCGCTGTACTTACCCCAGGTCGCCACCTGATGGGGCAGCTGCTTGGGGAAGTTGAGGATGTCGTAGACCATCGGGGCGATAGCGCGCACCCGCTTGTCCACCGCCGCGGTCAGCCAAGTCGTCCAGCCCCGCTTCGAGCCGCCCGTCACCAGAAACTCTTTGACGTCGATGTCCCACTGCTTTTTGGCTACCTCCTGTACGGCGGTCATCGCCCGTACTGCGCTCTTGGTCATCGGCAGCAGGGCGGGCCAGGTCACATCTTTCGATTTGGCGAACTCCACGAAGGTGTAGGAGATGAGCGCATCTTCCGTGAGCCCCCCGAACAGGGGCTGATTGGGCACATCGTTCAGCACCGCACACAGCGCGCCGATTTTGTTTGCCACCTGCCCAAACGCCGCCAGTTCCTGCCATCCGCTGTTGCCGGTGATATACAGCACGGCGAACTCCGGGGTCTTCAGCTGGGAAGGCTTCAGGATGTACACGCGGTGTTTCCAGATGATGTCACGCCATTTTTGCGAGGTGAGACTCACTTCCAGCGCAGTGATGCCAGCCATCTCGCGCGTGTTCACAATTTGCCAGCCGTAGGTATTATCCTCGGCAGCCACATAATCGTCCAGCGGCGTTGCCGACGCCACCAACGCTGCAAACGCGACAAGCAGGGATACAGACAACCATCGAAACATCGAGCCACCTCCACTTGTATTCTCTCAGTATCAGCTGACGATTCTGCAAGGGAAGAAGTTTACCCTTTTCGGGGTGCATCTTCTATCTGCTGACCAGGCTCAGCTGCACCTGCAGCTGCCGTTGCTGATAACTCCACAGGATGCGCGGCTGGATGCAGTGCGAGGGAGGGCTTATTGCCACCTGCCAGTCGCGCCAGCGATGATGCTCCATATCCCACATTCCCAGTACGTCCACCTCCCAGTTTGCCGTCCAGCGGATGCGAAAGCGGGCTTCGCGGCGCGTCTCCAGTCGGTCGGACACAAACGGGCTGTTGCCGCTGGTAGCCGCCAGCGATAGTCCCGCTCCCGCTCGCACACGCTCTCGGACGTTCCAGTAGATGCCCCACTGTGCCCGTACCCACCCATAGCCCTCTGCACTGGTATAAGCACCTGCCCTCGCATCCAGAATCACATCGGTGACAAACCACCTGCCTATCGCTACGGTCGGAGATTGCCATCGCAGGAGGGCTACCGCCCGCGTGGAGGTTACCAAAGTGGGGCTTTCTCGAAGTCGACCCAACCTCCACTCCGATTCCAACGAGCCGCCACCAAGAGGGGCAATCGTCTGGTAACCGAGTTCCACGCCCCGCAAGTAGAGGTCGGTACGCTGCAGGTTTTCCACCGGTGAATTTGCCCTCAGGGAGAGGTACACACCCTGTTTGCTTTCGGTGCGGACGAGCGCGCGCCAGCCAGAGGTGCTGACGGTTTCTAAAAAAGATACTCCCGGTCGCTCCGTAGGTTCCAGGTGGGACAGGGGTTCCTGGTCGCCGAGTTTATCCAGCCGACGCAGCAGGTCTACCCGAATCTCGGGGTCATGGCGGGTGAATAACCGTACGCCGTAGCGCACCTGCCCCCACCGCTGCGGCAGGAGATCTCCATAGGATAACATGACTCCCCGTCGGCGCGAGTAGCCGATTTGCGGCAGCAACGGCTCTCCCGGTTCCCTCCTGCCGACCCGTCGGCTCAGGTAGGGTACCGTTGCCCACCTTTGCCCCCATGCTGTCAGCGATACCTTTCGGGCGCGCACCCGCAGCGTGCTGCTCAGGCTCAGTTGACTGGCGGACAGCAGGAAGTGTGGAGGTTGCCTGTCACAGGTGGTCAGGGTCACATCCTGCATGGTCAGCGTATTGCCATCGGATTGCAGCGAGGTGGCAGTGATGAAGATGCCCTCTATTTCGCCGTGAACACTGGCAAGTTCGCCTTCGCGTGTCTTCAGGTTAAAACGCAGGTGTGAAGCACGGAGCGCGCCCCGTTCATCAGAGAGAAGTACATCGCCTGTAGCCGTTATCCAGCCGGTTTGCAGGTCGCCTTCAATCCGCTGCGCTCGCACGCTCCGGCTGCCCCACTGCACTTCGGCATCCCCTTCGGCGATAAAACGCTGAAACTCCTGCGCCTCCACGCGCTGTGCCTGCAACCGCCATACCTCGTCGTCTGCGGAAGAGGGTGCAGACAGGCACAGCAGAAGCAGGACGGCAACCCCGCAGACACAGGCTATTCGCAGCTGTTCACCTGATGCAGAATCCACTCTGCCGCTCCCTGCAGGTCTGGCGCAACGTGGTCGGGAGGATGTTGCTTTATCTCGGCGGAATCGAGCATCTCTGGTTTCACATGCCCGCTCAGCACCAGCACCGTCTTTACTCCCGCCGCACGTCCCGCCATGATGTCGCGCCACGAATCACCCACGAAAACCGAATGTTCCAGCGCGATACCGTGTTCCTGAGCCGCCCTCAGCAGTAACCCCGGTCTGGGCTTTCGGCAGTCGCAGTTGTCGGCGTCGTCATGCGGGCAATAGTAGAAGGCGTCAATATGTGCTCCGTATTCACCCAGCATCTCCTGGAGCCGCTGGCTAATCTGCGCCAGCGTCTGCATAGTGTACAGCCCTCGTGCCACTCCGGACTGGTTGGAGCAGACGATAACCGGAACGCCCGTCGCGTTGAAACGGGCTATCGCCTCTGCCGAGGACGGAATCAGTTGCAATTCCTCCGGTCGCGTCACAAACTCCACCGGATCGACATTAATCACCCCGTCTCTGTCCAGAAACACGGCGGGACGAGCCTTTTTTTCGCTCAACCGTTCGCCTCCTTTTGCCGTTTTCCAAAAGGACTATATCGGAGCTGAGGGCGAATCGTCAAGAGGATACCACAGGCGGAGGTGGGTTCGGATGGCACCGCGTGTGCTAATCGGCACTTCTGGCTGGAGTTATGACCACTGGCGCGGTATCTTCTACCCTCCCGAGCTGGAGCGCAAAGGATGGCTTGCCTTCTACGCGCGGGTGTTTCCTACGGTGGAGATTAACAGCAGCTTCTACCGTTTGCCTTTTGAGAACATGGTGCTCAGCTGGTACCAACACACGCCGGAAAGCTTTGTGTTCGCTGCCAAGTTTTCGAGACAGGCGACACACGTACAACGCCTGCGTGATTGTCAGGAAATCGTGCAGCGGTGGCTGGAGCGTGTGCGGTTGCTGGAAAAGAAACTGGGCGTGGTGCTGGTGCAGTTGCCACCCGGACTGCACAAGGATGTACCGTTGCTGGAGCAGTTTCTTCGCCTTTTCCCCGAAGGAACGCAGGTAGCAGTAGAGTTTCGCCATTCCTCGTGGGAGTGCGACGAGGTGTACCAGATGCTCCGCACGCTGGGTGTGGCCCACTGCACCATCAGCTATCCCCGCTACCCGACGAACTGGACGGTGACCGCTCCTTTCGCCTACGTGCGCTTGCATGGCGTGACACAGGCATACGACTACTGTTATAGCACAGAGGAACTGCGCGAACTCGCCAGGCAGATTCGCCATCTGCTCCGTGAGGTCGAGCGGGTGTTCGTGTATTTCAACAACGATACCAGTGGCTATGCGCCCGATAACGCCCGCCAGCTGCAAACTATCCTCGCGATGGAATCGGAGATGGCAGGAAACTGACCGGTAGAGGCGAATAGCCATATCATCAACGGGCAAGGAGGAAGGATAAAGTTGCGATCGGAATGGTTGTTTGTGCTTGTGTTTGTGTTGGCGCTCGCGCTACCCGGCGAGTCGAAACGCCGTCTGAGCGTCACCCATCTTCTCACCGAGTGGCTGGAAAACCCCCTGGGGATAGATACTCCCCAGCCGCATTTCAGCTGGCAGATACAACATGCCGACCGGGGTGCCAGCCAGAGTGCCTACCAGATACAGGTCGCGAGCAGACCGGAGCTGCTGCGTGACGGCAAGGCGGATATGTGGGATAGCGGCAGGGTGGATTCCTCGCAAAGCCTGCACATCCGTTACGAGGGAAAACCTCTGCAGAGCCGAACCACCTACTACTGGCGCGTGCGGGTGTGGGACCACCACGGTGTGACCAGCCCTTACAGCCAGCCTGCCACTTTTGAAACCGCACTGATGGACGCCAGGGAATGGCAGGCAAAGTGGGTCGTTGTGCCACGAGGGGGTGGAAATGGCTGGCACTCGCAGTTTGCGGATAGAGTGGACGTCATCAAATGGGTTCAGATAGACCTGCGCCAGCCGAAGGAGTTCCAGCGGGTGGTGCTCTACCCTGCGCGCCCGTATAACTGGGTGCGCGA
>JAPWUZ010000009.1 GCA_028275265.1 Armatimonadota bacterium
CCTTGCGCAATCCGTGCATCACCTGGGGCATGCGTGTTTGCAGCAGTCCGTACAGCCACCATTTCCCGCTGTAGGGCGAGAACCGTTTTTTGCCTCGCCATACCGTGCGCACCGAACCCAGCACCTGTTCGCGCAGTACCTTTTCCTCATCCTGTAAGGTGTCTCCGCGCAGGATGATATGCCCGTTCTCTACCGACACCACACGGTGGCAGCGTACTCCCCACGGCGTGTTGACCAGTACAATCATGCCCGGCTTTATCTCCAGCGAGGGCGCAATTTCCAGCACATCCCCTCCGCGAATGAGCGGCGACATACTTTCTCCCTGTGCTTTCAGCCACACGGTTTCGCCAGCTTGCAGACGGGCTATCAGCTGGATTGTTTCCTCGCTTAACGGGCGGAATTCGGCTTCTGAGCTTTTCGCCATTGCCACATCGCCTCGCTTAGCGGCACAATCTGTGCGCCGGGGTAGTAGGCTTGACAAATCTCCTCCGCTTTTTGTCCTACACGGGCTCTGCCTGCCGCACCCCACTGGCACAACCCGTTGCCATGCCCTGAGCCAATGCCCTCGAAGACTATGGTGTTGCCCTGGTCTAGCCGCACGCTGAACAGGGTGGACGGCAATGATAACCGAATGCGCAGTCGGGTGCCGCTGACCTCCCGCGTTTGCTCGCCGCAGCGAATGCGCACAGTGACCACCCGTCCGCTTGCGTCGGTTTGCACGATTTGCACGTCTACTTCACCCTTCGGCATGTCCTGCGAAGAATCCTTCTCACCTGCTGCCTGCCACACCTCCAGAAAGGTAAAGCCCAGCGACCAGTAGTGCCTCGGGTTGGCAAGACAGTAATCTCTGCCCGAACTGTCGCGGTCGGGAAGGGGAGCATTCATACCATTGCCAGTGGCAGGCTGTCCGCCACAGTCGGCGGTGTAAACACCGTCTACCGGAGCATCGTCTTTGACCATGACCAGACCCGCGGTCTCTTGTACCGCGCGTGTGGTGCTTTCCTTTTCAGCGGTGACGCCTTCATACGTCTGGCAGTGTGTGCTGTCGCAAACATCTGCCCCGTCCGCTTCGTGCTTGTGACGGTTGCGCACTGTCCAGCTGCGCGCGGCGATAGCCTGTGCTTTTAGCGCCTCTGGTGGAAAACTCGGGGGCATTTCCAGAGGAACAACGCCCAGCAGGTAATCTTCTAGAGGCAGTGTATTCACCACTTGCAGTTTGCCCTTACGCACGCGCAGAATGAGTTTGCTCCGATAACTGCGTTCGGGCTTGCCCTGTGCACTGGAAAGGCTCAACGGGGCGTCACCTTCTATGTTCCACTCCTCCGCCTGCAGGCTTTTGTCCCTCAAGTGGAGGGTTACCTGTGCCGCATCGCATTCTACTTTGACCGTTTCTCCTGCATCTATGCGGCACGACACCCCTGCGCCAGTTACCTGCCATACCGATTCACTGGTGATGTACAGGGGGGTGCTTTGCCAGTGTGTCAACCACACGCGCACGAGCGGATTGAAGGGTTGCTGTGCCTGCAACACGGGGCAAAGCAGAGAAAGGAGTAGGTAAAGCGTTGACAGGATGGACCATTTGTAGTAAGGGTATTTCATGATTGCCAGCTCCACGAGAACCGCTCGCGTGCCCTATCGCTTAGCAGCCACAGCGGGTCCTTACGCAAGGCAGGAAGTAATACTTCACGCATCGCCCGCGCATCTATCAGGCGGCACAGGGCGTTACCGACCATTTCCTCACGCATCGCACCAGCCTCACGCAGCGGCTCGTCTGCCTTCGTGAAATCGCGCTCCCAGCCCCACAGGTGCAAACGGTTGCGCACCACGATTTCGCGACCCTCCGTATCTATCACGATGCCGTCCGTCCACTCATCCTGCAGGTGGTAGGGTACCTCTGCCAGCTCTTCCAGCGCGTGCAGGCTGGTATTGCTCTGCTGAGTGCATCCCAGTAACAGGATATAACCGCCGTTATCCATCAGCTTCACATAGGGGCTGCCCACGCCACAGGGGGTCTGGCAATGTTCATGCCCTTCGGTGTAAAAATCAGCACGTGCGCCCAGTGCGGTTACCGAATGGGTGGGATGCAGGCTGCGCCTGACGCCCTCGCGACGGCGGAAAGTTTCGGGGATAATGCCAATCCACTTGGGGCAGGGGGTGCGGCGCACATCCATACGCGGTGGGTTCTGTGGGGAATCCTGTGGCGAGCCGTTGAGTGCGGGCATCAGTATCGTGCCAGCAGGTGATACCGCCACGAGCAGGGCATCGATAACGGTGTCCGCGCCCCCTTCCACCCATCCGATACTGCTGAGCGAGGAGTGTACAAGCACGTCCATCCCGCGCGCAATGCCGAGACGGCGCAGCTCCTGCGTCAGGGTCTCTTTGTCGATGCCTATTTGCATCCGACGCTCCTTGTATGCGTGTTCGGGATACCGGCTGCAAGTTCGACAACAGGCAGGGCGAAGCCTGCAAAGGTTTCGTTAACAGCGCGCCGACGCAGCGGCTCCAGTAACAGGGCAGTTCATTTACTCGCAGCCGCAGCGTTCCCGTCCCTCAGCCACCGGACGGTGCTCGGGCTGCTGAAGTATCGTACTGCCGTCTTCCAGTCGCAGCCATGTTCGGAAATCGCGCACGCCTTCCTGCAGTTCGACGACTCTGGCACCGCAGGGGAAACCCTCTTTGCCGTAGCCCCCGTAACCACTGCATCTACCGTAGCAAAGGCGGATGCCGTAAAGTGTGCCCCAGAAGTCGTTGATATGGTCATGCCCGACGAACGTGCCGATGACCTCGCCCACCTCATGCAGGGCGGCGAAGAAGCCGGTGTTGATTTTGGGGGCACAGACATCCTCGTGTTTCTCTCCATAGCAGACCTGCGTGCGCCATACCTCGTCGTATTCAGGCAGCGGAATGTGAAAGAAGGCAAGCGCGGGAACACACGATCGCTCCTCGTCGGTGATGCTCCATCGCAGGCGCACCTGCCGCGCGGTACGTTCATACCATGCTATCTGGCTGCAGGTAATCCAGCCCCATCCCCCGATGTCGGTGGTGGCGTAGCTGTTGGAATCGATGCCCCACAGGAACGCGGCGGGACGCTCGCCTTTGCGGTTCATGACGGGTAGTACATAGTTGCCGACGCCCGTGATGTGGCGCGGACCGCGTTTACCCACGAAGTGGGGGCAACTCTCCATCACCCGCCAGAGTTCTTCGCGGCGCAGTGTACCTTCGTCATCGTGGTTGCCCATCACCGCCGTCCACGGTAATCCTCGTTCCTCGATGGGCTGTACCAGTTGTGGTATTCCCCTCTCGGCGTCTTGGCAATCCGCGCCGCCCAACATATCACCCGTCAGGAATACCAGGTCGGGTTGTTCGCTGTCCAGCACTGTTTCCATCAGCTGGCGGGTGCGGCGGTCGCGCTCGTCGAAGTTTGTCCAGTGCGTATCGGTGAACTGTACGATTTTGAAGGTTTCCCGTCGGAAGCGCAATAGCCCGGGCATCTTTCCTCCTCCGTGCGAACCTGCTTTCCACCACATACGTGCTCCGTCTTCATTTTCCTGCAGGAACCGGACGGACGGTATGAGAAAGGGATGTCATGCGCAGGTGTGACCTCTGGCATAAGACCGTTCGCGTCGCGCTGATATGGGCGACAGCGCAGGTGAGCCTCTTCTTCGTACTCACGTGGCATTCTCCCCGCAAACATGCGGTGTCGATGATGGCAGCTGGACTGTTCCTGCTCTGGTGTGTGCTAGGTGGATGGCTGATATGGCGATATCGGCATCGATTCGCCGCTCTCGTACAGCGATGGCGCTGGCGATGGCAGGTGAAATTCGTGCTGCTGTGCACCCTGTTTGCACTCATCGAGGAGGCGGTAACCACCAGTATGACCAACCTCGCGCCGGTGTTTGGGGTGCGGATTGGCGAAGCGTATATTACTGCCTCGACAAACTACCTGGACGTAGTGCTGGGGCACAGTGTGGTGGTGTTCGTACCAATGTTCGTATGCTGGGCGTGGATGTTGTCGCGCTGGGCGTTCGCGCCGAGGCAGGTCATGGTGCTGTTTGGGTGTACCGGCACGCTGGCGGAGGCAGGTTCCTTCGGCTGGCACAACCTGCTGGGATGGGGGTTCTGGCTGCTGGTGTATGGTCTGATGGTATATCTGCCCGCATACGCGCTAAGGGCTGATGCCGGAAGCCGTCCTCCGCGCCGGAAGCACTTCGTCATGGCGGTGTTGTTGCCGTTTCTGTTCGCCGCGCCGGTGGCAGGCATCGTGGGCTGGCTGCATCCGGTGAAGGTGCATTTTGGGGTGCAATAGAAACCGGCGACACAGGGGCAGGTCCTGTGCCTGCCCAGAACGACCGAAATGTAGGGGCAGGTCTTGTACCTGCCCAGAGTGAAGGGGCAACCACAAGGGTTGCCCCTGCGGTGGGGCATGACGACAGGGCAACCACGAGGGTTGCCCCTACGGGGGCGTGTTGTCTGCCACCTGTACCCCGTTGCCCCTCGCAGCTGACACCGATTGACGTTTGTACCCCTCTTTCGGTAGAATGGTGATGCAGCCTCGCACGGTGGTGAACGATGTCAACGCAGAACCTTAAAGGATGATCCAAAACGAAAAGGACAAGCCATTCGAGGAAAACATGACCCGGCTGGTAGCTCGGCTGCACACACATAAGGCTTAGAGGTGGCAGCCTGAACGAGCACTTTGGCAAGACCGGGAGGAGCTGGGGTATGGAGTGCAGCGGTGTCCGGTTTACTCGTCAGAACCGACGGTCTAGAGCGATGATTTTAGGACTCGTGGGGAAACCGGCAACATATCGCGGAGAACCCAATGCGCTGGGCGTTTCGCTCGAGACAATCCCTTTGCCATCACACCGGAAGCGGAAAACGCATGGAAGCGGCGTGAGCAGTAAAAAACTGGTGCCGACGGGGGGACTCGAACCCCCAAGCCCGTTCGGGCACTAGACCCTGAACCTAGCGTGTTTACCAATTTCACCACGTCGGCAACCACTCCAAGATGTGCTACCTCTGCTGCACCAATACCACTATATGTTGTGTTAACTCCCCAGTCGAATTCGTGACAATTTCGGGATGTCTAGTGACTTGCCCAGCACAGAGGGGGAACCTTGACAGCGGTTGCAGAAGGTGGTAACCTGTAACCGCGTTCAGCACCCCATCTGCTGGACGCCACGCCTGCGGGTGACCTACACACCGCGCAGGCACTTCTACCTTCATCTTAGCACCCTACGCAAAAGATGTCAAGCAGTTTCCACACAGACGTCTTGCAGATGTCCACCCATGCGCTTTTCGCGTCTGTACGGGCTTCCTAAGGGCATAGAATCGTGTTCTACCCTTGAACCTCCAAAGCTCGCCGACATGCCTCACGCGCACGCGCCAGCCATCTCTGTGTTAGCCCCAGTTTCCGCCTTGCTTCTTCTGCGGAATACCCTTCGCGTATGAGCGTCAGCCATGCCAGCCCATTCGGCAACGACCTCAAGGCAGTCTCCAGTGACGCGACCACTTCCGCTTCGCCGAACCCCTCCTCCTCCACCTCACACGTCACTGTGCCATCATCCAGCCAAATAACCCTCATTGCCACCCCCGAAACATACCAAACGCGCTGGCTGTTGCTAGTCTCTCAGCCTCTCTCCCCTGTGCTGATGCTTTACAGCGCAAGTCGCGCCTGTGGTTCTTGGGTAAGGCGTTCCAGTTCTTGCACCACCTGCACGGCGTCACCCACGATTACCACTGCACCCGCTGTGCGCAGGGCTTCGTGTTCGCGCCTCTGTTCAGGGGTTAGCCTGCCCTTGCCTGTTTTCACTTCAACGGCAATCAGCCTTCCCTGCCAGCACGCCAGTATGTCGGGTAAGCCCTTACGCTGTCCCCATGTTCCGCGTATTCGTGCTACCCATGCTCCGCGCTTCTGCAGGTAGCGCACAATCGCCGTAGCGTGTAAGGTGTGCTGGTGCATTCGCATTACCAGTCATACTCCGCCTGCGGATGGGCAACGTCCACTTCCGTCCGCTCCGTAAACCCCTCCGACTTGCCCCACGTCTTCAGCACGAAGATGATGGCAGTCTTGTCGCCCTGTAGCACCATCTGCGCCAGTCTGGACATCGCTTCGCCCACCAGCTGCGCCCTGCCTTCCTCTAACGCCTCCCGAAGCTGCTTGCTTCGGGAAATCCGCCGGTGCAACGACTCGCGACGCATCCCCAGCGCAGACGCTGCTGCCGTCACGTTACCGTAGGTTTCCAGCAACACCTGCGCCACCCGCGCAGTCGGAACCCGCGTACCCTGTTTCATCGGTCACACCTCCTTTTTTAAGCGTCCCATTTTGTAACATTCCCGTCAGAACAGCCTGCCCTGCGCAGGGTCTTCCCTGTGCCACTGGTTCAGGGGCAGTGCCACCTGCACACCGTAACCCCTGTCCAGACGCACACCATGCGTCCAGAACCGAGACAGGCTCGCCGTGTAGGTCTGCCCTGTGTCGGTGTCCACCACCTGCACCAGTGTCGCGCCCTGCCGTTCCGCTTCGCGCAGGATGTTCTCCTCAAACGCCCACGCAGGCGGGTAGCGCAACTGGTGACGCTGTGCCGATGCTCTGCGCTTTAAGATGCCGTCCTCACACACACAACCGCTGTGCCTACCGTCAGCGGTGTAGAGGACTCGACGGGTGTTGTGTGTAAGTGTGGTCATTGGCTAACACTCCTTTTGTCGTTGGCATTGGGGCAGGCGGTGCTGGCACACCACCTGCCCGCTGTTTAGTCCTCTTCCTCAAACGGGTCGTAGTCGTCGGGCACGCGCTCCTTCTTGGAGGGCAGGATGTCGGTCACGCGGGCATAGGTGTTGCCGTTCTGTGCCAGTTTCTGCGAGACCACAGCACGGGCACGCCTGCCCACCAATGCCTGCAGGTCAATCTCTTCCCCAGCGCGGTAGGGGCGTCCCGCAAACGCCGATGCCCACTTCACCGTCTTGCTGTTCACTGCCGTGCTGGCGTTCGTCCACGCCTTCAGGGGCGTGCCCTCATACTCGCCATCGGCTACCTCCAGTTTCCACGTGAACTGCTTGCCGTACGCGCCTTCCTGCTCCTCGACCGAAAGCAGTTTCACGGCGTACACGTCTTCGGGCAGGTTTTGTGCTTGTGCCGTTACCACGAGTTTCATGGTCTCTGAACCTCCTTTTGTGATGTCGTGTTGGGTGTCTATGTGAACCCCACGCCTTACAGCGTGCGGTCGTTGCCTGTTCTGCGTGCTGGCGATGTTGGCGTAGGTGTGCGCAAGGTTGCGCTCGCTCTCAATGCGCTCCAGTCGCCAAGCGGAGAACCGCTGTAGCAACTGCCGTGCTTGCTCACACAGTGCCTGCAGGTGAGGCGCATTGACCTGGTAATCCCCCAGCACTTGCAGGCGCACTAAGTCGCTGTCCATGTAGACCTCCACATGGGATGCACCCATACGGAGACACTCGCGCAAGCCTCTCACGAGGGCATGGTATTCCGCCTCGTTGTTGGTGCAGGGTGGTAACTGCTCCCCGAACCGCTTCAGGGGCATACCGTTCTCATCAGCCACCACCACGCCGATGCCTGCGGGACCGGGGTTGCCACGAACACTGCCGTCACAGAAGAGGATTAAGTGTTCAGCCACCATACGCGAAGGCCTCCTCTGCGGTAAACACCCTCATACGTGTCGTGTTGTTTCGTGTGGTGGTGATGTTGCGTTCACCGTGTTCACCGTGTTCACCGTGTTCACCGTGTTCACCGGTGAACGGTGAATGCGGTGAACGGTGAATGGAATACTTACCGTCCCGGCTCTTCTGGAGTGTACCGTTAGCCGCCATTCGCAACAGGAGGTGCTTTACGCTCCCGTACGGTAATCCAGTGACATCTGCCACCTCTCGCGGTGATGCCTCCCCAAGCTCACGGACAGCTTCCAGAATGCGCCGACGCTCCTCGCTAATGGCGTGTTCCCGCGCATCGCCTATAACCGTCCAGCGTGTTCCCGTGTACGCCATAGCCAACTCTTGCTCTGGCACATCCCTGCCGAACACGCGAAAGACACCCTCTGCCTCGCCCCTGCTTCGCGTTGCAATAATCACCGTGTCCACTGGCGCACTCAGTCCGCCTGTGCCCGCAATGCTGTCCACGTCGGCAGAGGCACTCTTGTTGCGGTGATGCGCAACCACGAGGCAGATGCCCTCTTCCATCGCAAACTGCTGCAGGTCTCTAACGATGGCGTGTTCCTCTTGCCACACGTTGCGCCCGTTGGTCTGTGGCAGTAACGACCGCCACGCGCTCAGGGTGTCAATGATGACCACCTCCACGCCCAACTCGCGCACGAGGGCACGCAACGCTTCCCGTCCGCCCTGTTCCGCAGGCAGCCACTGGGTCAGCAGCAGGGCGTTGCTACTCGCCTCAAGAAACGCAAGACGCCTGCGCTCCTCAAGACGGCGGGGGGCGTCCTCCAGAGCAATATAGGCAATCCTCCGGGCTTTCGGAACCGGTAACCCCCACACGGGACACCCTTGCGCTAGATTCAGGGCAAGCTCCAGCAGTGCCCAACTTTTGCCGATGCCCTTCTTGCCTACCAGCATGGTCAGCCCACAGGCAGGAATGACGTTCTCAACAGCCCACTCAATAGGGGGAAAGTCCGTCTGCGCCAGCTCGGAGAACGTGACCGCGTGTTGCTGGAGCCACTCGGTAACACCGCCGCGCGATGCTGTCTGGGTATTGCTCTCCTGCCTCAACGCCTTCGCGGCTTTGCTGAAGTCTCCGCCGTGTTCCAGCAACGTGTAGATGGCGAAAGGCGAATAGGCGCGTCCTGCCTCAAAAGGTGGTGCGTTGGTGGAGAACACGTAGAACATGCGCAGTCCTTCGTGCCAACTGGCACTCACCCCTCGCTCCTTGCCCGGGCGGGTCAGGTAGAGGTTCCCGTCGCGCCCTTCGCGGTAAACCGTCCACCCGTGTTGCTGGAGCAGTGTCAGCACGTCTGCCTGCTCGTTGTAGCGGTCACCCACGCGCTTAGCATCGCCTGTAACTCGTAAGACCTGCGGTGCTGGCTCCACCTTGCGGTTTAATGCCCGGGCAAGGCTGAGGATGTCCTCCACCTCCTCAGCCGTTAACTGCGGAACCGCGCACAGGTCACCGGTGAGCAGCTCATAGGGCTTCCCGTCGGGGTGTACTTCGGCAGGTGAGGGGGGCACAATGGCGTAAGCACCCTCACCTCTGACCTCTACCAGCAACTCCCCCTTTTCGTTTCGCGCCAGCACCTGCGTCGGCAACGCTTCGGGGGCGCGGAAGTAGTAATGAAAACCAGCAGGTGTTTTGGCGCACGGCAACCGCGAAACCAACTGCTGCAACCCATGCTCCACCACGAGGTCACCGAAGGCAATGAAGGCATCCTCGCTGTCAAAGTCCAGCACGGCGAGGTTACCCGACACGGCTCCACAAACGACAGCCACGCCTCGCTTAACACCGTTGCCGAACCACTGGCGCAGCTCGTCCTCACTCGGCAAATGGTGCTGGAAGGACGTCCACTCCTTCAGCGCAGGGGCTTTGGAACCGTCGGCGCGAACGGGAATGACTGAAAGCCCAGCTTCGGTGTAGCACACGGCGGTGGAGATGAAATCAGTCCTCAGCATCGGCGTCCTCCTCCACCAGCCTGCGCACCCGCCCTGCCTCGTAGTCATACCGCGCCTGCGCTTCCCAACGGTCGAGCAACTGCCGTATGGCATCGAACACCGCGCCCAGCACCTCAGGCTCAGTGGACGCCAACAGCGGACGGTCTCTTTGGGTGATGTCGGTAATCAGAACGCCTTTCAATGAAAACACCTCCTCACGGTTCTCCACTATATAAGCCCGTGAGGAGGCGCGAAACGTGTACAGTTTAGAGGCGATTTTTCAGGTACTTCTCGATTTTTTTCTTTGCCCGTTCCTTAAGTTTCCGTGCGGTTGCCGGTGCAATCCCCAACTGCCGGGCAGCTTCAATCTCGGAGTAACCCTTCAATAACAACCGTAGCAGCTGGGCAGTGCGCTCGCCAAACTGTGCCAACACGCACTCTAGCGCGTCCTCATCAGCCACCACTTTAGCAGGGTCGGGGGTGTTGAGGTCAGGTTTAAGCTCCAATGGGGGAGGTTCTTCATCAGAAATTAGCTTGCTCTCCACCACCTCATGCTCGCGCTTTCTGCCCGTTCCGCCGGGCTTGCGGTCTATGCGTACCATGCGGCGCAAAGCGGAAGCTATTGGCTGCTCACTAGCGCCTAGCGCTGCAAAAACAGAAGGGAGGTCTGCCTCTGGCATCAGCACTTGGCGCAACCACTCAGCCACCAGCAGTTTTTTCCATTCATAGGGCGTGTCGCGGACCGCGCAACGAATTTCCTCATCGGTCCATAACGTCAGCATGGCGCGTGCTGCCGTCTTCATCAACGGCGAGTGCTTCAGTGCCTCCAAATTTCGGGGCGGGTCATCGGAAACGGGGCGGTCGGGAGCCAATTGGCAAAGCGCAAAGCGGATGTGTATGCGAAGGTCAGGGCGTTTGTTCGCCAGCTCCACCATGCGACGGATGATTTTTTCACGCCGTTCTAGGTCGTAGTCGTAGGCGAGGCTTTCTTTTAGAGCCTTAAGTTTCCATGTGCCGATGGTTGTAAGGATGGTTTTCAGTTTTTCTACGACGTCGTCCATTCGGAACCTCCTGCCCAGGTTCTTCTAAGAGTGTGTCGGCCGTCCTGTGGGGCAGGCACAGGACACTTGCGAGGTGTGCGCATCACCTACCGGCACACTCTACATTTTTTGACGGATTTACGGCAACTTTTGTTTCAACATCCTCAGCGGGCTATACTGCTCGTGTGCCCGCTTCAGGTCGTCTTCCACCAGTGCGAGGTATTGCTGTGTGGTCTTCAGGTCGCTGTGTCCCATCAGCAGGCGCAGGTGTTCCAAATCAATCCCGTTGCGCAGGCTCCATGTGGCAAAGGTTCTGCGCAACTGGTGTGCGCCCACCTTCACACCGGCACGCTTGCCGATGTATTCCACAGCCCGCTTCAGCCCTTCTAACGCCATCGGCTTATTCCCGCGTTCACTCCACCACAGCGGGGCGTCTGCAGGCTTGTCTCCGAGACGCTTCAGGTAACGGAGTAGTGCCACTCGTGTTTGCGCAGACAGCGGTACGAAGCGGTATTTCCCGCCTTTACCGCGCACAATCAGCGTCTGTCCCTGCACCACGTCACCCACGCGCAACTGGAGGCACTCGTGAATGCGCAAACCTGTGTCCAGTAGCACCAGCAGTAACGCTTCATCTCTGGGACGGTCTTTGCAGGCTTGCAACAGCAACTGCACTTCCTCAGCCGTCAGTGCCCGCTTGATGACCTTCTCGCGTTTAGGGCTTTCCACAAGGTCGCAGGGGTTAGCTTCCAGGATGCCCTGCCGACACAGCCAACGGAAGAAGGTGTGAATGGTGCGGAAGTTTCCCGCAACAGTCTGGGGCGATTTACCCTGTCTGCGTCTGGCAATCAGGTACAGGCGGATGTGTTGCGGGGTGATGTCGGTGACGGGGATGTTTCCCACCTCGCGCAGGAAGGTGTTGAGGATGAATCGGTAGACGGTGATGGTGTTGGTGCTGGCGTTTCCCGCTTCGAGGTCGTCAAGCCACAGCTCCACCATTGCGCAGAGATTCAGCGGGTTTGTGTCAGTGATGTGTAGCCTAGCGTGTTTCATGTGTCCTCCTCGTGTTCGTGGACTGGGGGAGAACACAAGATGTAGTGGCATTGCTTGCTGTGGGGTAGCATATTTAGGGGAATGGTGCCGACGGGGGGACTCGAACCCCCAAGCCCGTTCGGGCACTAGACCCTGAACCTAGCGTGTTTACCAATTTCACCACGTCGGCAACCACTTTATATATACAGCTTTTGCCCTGCGCTTGTCAAGGGGCGCGCACACGATTTTAATCGAAAATGCGGCTACTCCAGCGGTACCTCCTGCCGACACAGGTTGTTCCCTTCGCGCGTGAGCACCGTCAGCGCCCGTACGCCCTGCTGCAGGAGGTATTCTCGCGCCTGCTCGATGCCGAAGCCGACCTGTTCCACGCGGTGGCTGTCGTCTCCCAAACAGAAGCCGACGCCCATCCGCTGCGCCAGCTGCACCAGCCATGGGGCAGGGTAGGGTTCGCCCAGCCCTTTGCGGTAGCCCGCGGTGTTTACCTCCACAATGCCCCTTGTGGCGCGCACCGCCTCCAGAGCCTCTTCCGCCGCCCGGCGCACCGTGTCGGTTTCCTGCAATCCGAAATGCCGACCGTGCAGCTTAATCAGATCCAGATGCGCCACCACCTCCGGCCGCAGCGCGGTAACCATCTCCGCCACCGTCTGGTAGTAGCTTACTGCCAGCGGTTCGATACCTCCGCACGTATCGATGGCTGTCTGGAAATCCTCCGCGCTGCCGTCGATAGAGATTTCGCGCACATAGTGCACCGAGCCCACGATATACTCGAAGGCATAGCGCCGACGGTAGTCCTGCATTAACGAGACGTAAGAGTCTGCGGGCACGACCTCAATCTCGAACCCACGTAGCACGATAAGGCGGTCGGCGAACTCTTCCGCCAATGTGGGCAGGGTCTGCGCGTAGCGTTCAAAGTCGGCGAGCAGTTTGGGCACGTCCCAGCCCATCGCGATTTCGTTTGGATACAGGAAGCGTGCCTCTACGCGCGGGGCATGTTCGGTGACGCCGAAGGTGTGATAGCCCGCCTCGACCGCCGCCTCCAGCATCTCGCGCAAGGTGGACGAGGCATGGTCACAGTATTCGCGGCTGTGCCCGCCGTGAAGCGAGACTTTCCAGCGCGGTGCGTCTACCGGCATAGCTCCTGCCACAGCGCACGGTAGTAGCGCATGAATCGCTCCGTGTCCGCCACACTGCTGGTCTCCATCCCCGGTATCTCGGCGAGGGTGTATCGGTCGTAGCCGATGCCCTTGAGCAGGCCGAACAGCTCGCGCCACGGATAGTTGCTGGTCAACTCGGTGATGTGGCAGGAGCGGATGTACTGCTTCAGCAGGTCGAAGCTCTGCTGTACACTGCCGTCTTTCACATCGGTGGGGTTGGAGTTCCACGTGATGCCCACGCTGGGATGCCCGCAGTGTTGCATGATACGGGCGATATTAGGTGGCTCCTGCGTGCCGTGACCGTGTACCTCCAGCCAGATTTCCACGCCGTTGTCTGCGCCAGCCTTGCCGCACTCGATGAGCGCCTTGCCGATTTGCTCCAGCGTTTTCTCCACCGGCACGCCTTCGGGCAGGGCGTTTGGGCGAACCTTCACCCCTTTCGCCCCGACATCTCGTGCCAGCTCGCAGAAGCGTTTGCAGGTCTCGATGTTCTCGCGCACGACAGCAGGGTCTGGCGAGTGGAACTCACACACCGTGCCCAGCCCCCACAGCACGATGCCCGAATCTTCGAACAGCCGACGCACCTCTTTGCGCTTCGCCATGTCGATATCGGGTTCTACACCGTGCGCATGGGTGGTGCGTAACTCGACGGCGGCGAAACCAGTGGCTTTGCATCGAGCGATAATGGTGGGCACATCCCACGCGTGCGCCAGGTTGTAGGTTACCAGCCCCAGCTTGAAGGCGGGTGGGCGTGGTGCGGGTTGTGCTAAAGAACCGGAAGCGAACGCGGCGGCTCCAAACATCATCACGCTCCCCTGAATGAATTCGCGTCGATTCATGGTGGATTCTCGCGGTGTGTACGTGTTATGATTCACTGAGGTCTATTTGGCGGCTTCGGGGGTAGACTCCTGCCGGAGGTGCAGAGAGATGGACGAACATTTTGCCCTCTTTCATGAGGAACAGCGGTTCACGCAGTGGTGGGTATGGCTCATTGTCATTATTGGTGTCGCACCGGCGTGGTACATCTGGTGGCGCTACCTGATGGCGCGAACGGGCAGTAGCACCGACGCCACAGAGGGTGTTTTAGCCTGGCTCGTCTGGCTGGGTGTGGGTGTGGTTCTGCCGGTGCTGTTCGCCTCCATGCGGCTGGTGACGCAGGTCAGGCATGATGGGGTGTATATCCGCTTTGTGCCGTTCCACTGGCGCTGGGTGAAGATTGAACCCGAGCGTATCAAGGGGGTGACGGCACGCACCTATAACCCCTTGCTGGAGTATGGCGGCTGGGGCATCCGTTACGGGGCGCACGGCAAGGCGTACAACATCTCGGGCAACCTGGGTGTCGAGCTGGAGTTCGCCGACGGGCGCACACTGCTCATTGGCTCCCGGCGGGCAGAGGAGCTGGAGAAGGCGATACGCAGTATATTATCAGCATGATAGCGCCGGTTGGGCGAACCGGCGCTTCGTTTTCAGAGATGAGAGCCGCTTACAGTGCAGTGACGTTTGCGGCTTGCGGACCTTTCGCGCCCTCCACGATTTCAAACTGCACGCGCTGTCCCTCGGTGAGGGTCTTGTGCCCGCGCATCTGAATCGCCGTGTAGTGCACGAACACGTCCTTGTCGCTGTCATCTGGCTTAATGAAGCCGTAGCCCTTGGCGTCATTAAACCATTTCACGGTACCGGTTTGCATTGCAACTTCCTCCTATCTCGTACCTCGCCCGGTGCTACGCTTTCCCAACCTCCATGGCGCGGGCGCGAACACGGGCAAAACGTGCGGCTGCTGCCGCATGACTTCCATCCTGTAGTTACTGCAAGAATCGTGCCAGAATCCTGCTTTTTGGGACTTTCCGCGCGAAAAAACCGTACGTCGTGCTACTCCGCCTCCGGGTAGGAGCCCAGCACGGTCACAAAAAGGCTTCTCTCCCGCAGCGCGGCCAGCGATTTGGCGACGGGCGCATCCTTGATGTGTCCCTGAACGTCCACATAAAAAATGTACTCTCCCGGCACGAGTTTGGTGGGGCGGCTCTCGATCATGGTCATGTTCACGTTGTACATCTCGAATGCCGCCATCGCACGGAACAGCGCGCCCGGACGGTTGTGTACCGAGAACATCAGCGAGGTCTTATCCTTGCCGGTCGGCTCGGGTTCGTTGTAACCGATGACCAGAAAGCGCGTGCGATTGTGCGGGTTGTCTTCGATGTGTTCGCAAATGATGGGCACATCGTACATCTGCGCCGCGAGGGCGTTGGTGACCGCTGCGGATTCGGGGTCTTCTTTCGCCATCTCCGCCGCGCGAGCGGTGGTGGAGACTTCGACGATTTCGATGCCGGGTAAGTGCTGGCGCAGCCATTGTTTGCACTGCTCGCGGGGCTGTGCGCCTGTGTACACCCGCTTCACGTTCTCCAGCGTGGTGAGCGAAACCAGATAGTAGGTAATCGGCACATACAGCTCCGAACAGATTTTCAGGTTGGTGTGCATGAACTGGTCTAGCGTTTCGGGAATGACGCCCGCGGTGGAGTTCTCTACCGGCACCACGCCATAGTCTGCGCTGGAACGTTCCACTTCGTGGAACACGTCCTGAATGGAGTCCACCGGCACGAACTCACAGCTGGTGCCGAACTTGGTGACCCCTGCCTGGTGGCTGAAGGTGCCGGGTGGTCCCCAGTAGGCGATGACCAGGGGCTTCTCCAGAGCGCGTGCTGCGGAGATAATCTCCCGGAAGATGGCGCGCAGTTGCTGGTTGGAGAGCGGTCCGCTGTTGATCTGGCTCAGGCGACGGTATATCTGCTGCTCCCGCTCGGGCGTGAAGAACTGCGTGCGCGAACGCATCTTCATCCTGCCAATCTGCTGTGCCAGTTCCGCCCGTCGGTTCAGCAGCTGCAGGATTTGCTCATCTATCTGGTCAATCTCTTTACGGAGATCGTGCAAGGTCACGTATACATCACCCCTGCGCGGATGTTTTGTTGGGGCAGATTTCGGTTTCAGGCTGCTCTAATCCTGCCTGAAGGAGGACTGCGCGGATGCAAAGGGGATGGTTCGCAAGGCGAAGCCCGGCGGAAAGGGTGGCGATGGATGAGATGAACGATGCTTGGGTGAAATGCAACGGGTGTCAGCAGATTCTGTTTGCTCGCGATTTCGAAAGGAACCTGAAGGTCTGTCCGCGCTGTGGGCATCACCATCGGCTTTCCGCTCGCGAGCGCATCGCACTGCTGGCGGACCCGGATACTTTTGTGGAGCGGGACGCCGAGGTGGTCTCCGCTGACCCGCTGGGCTTCCCCGAATATGCGGATAAACTGAACAAGGGCAGGGCAAACTCGGGACTGCCGGAGGCGATGGTCAGCGGAACCTGCACCCTGTCGGGCATTCCGATTGTGCTGGCGGTGGCGGACTTTGCCTTCATGGGTGGCAGCATGGGCAGCGCGGTGGGTGAAAAAGTAGCACGTGCGATGGAATACGCGCTGGAGCAGCGGCTTCCGATAGTGACCTGCTCCACATCAGGCGGGGCGCGGATGCAGGAAGGCTTGCTCTCGCTGATGCAGATGGCGAAGACCTGCGCTGCGGCGGCAAGACTGCATGAAGCGGGAATACCCTTTGTCAGTGTGCTGACCGACCCCACTATGGCGGGGGTGCTGGCGAGCTACGCTTCGGTGGGCGATGTGGTCATCGCTGAGCCGGGCGCGCTCATCGGCTTCGCCGGGCAGAGGGTGGCGCAACAGGCGCAGGTGGTGAAGCCGCCGCCCAACTTCCAGACAGCGGAGTTCCAGTTGGAGCACGGCATGGTGGACATCGTGGTGCCGCGCAAGGAGCTGAAACACACGCTTTACAGGGTGCTTCGTTTTTTCACAGGGGGATAGATGAGGTGCGAACGGTTCTGGACTTCGAAAAGCCAATCGCCGAGCTGGATGCCAACATAGAGGCACTGAAGCGCATCACGGCGGAGCAGGGTATCGACAAAAGTGAGGAGATTGCCGCGCTGGAGCGGGACCGCGAGCGGTTGCTGCGGGAGATTTTCAAAAACCTGACGCCGTGGGACCGCACGTTGCTGGCGCGCCATCCGCAACGACCCTATACGCTGGACTATATCCGTGTGATTTTCGATGACTTCATCGAGCTGCATGGCGACCGGCAGTTCGGCGACGACGGCGCGATTATCGGGGGCATGGCATGGCTCAACGAGAAGCCGGTGATGGTGATCGGACAGCAAAAGGGGCGTGACCTGAAGGAGCGTCAGCGACGCAACTTCGGCATGGCGAAGCCGGAGGGTTATCGAAAGGCGCTTCGGTTGATGCATCTGGCGGAAAAGTTCGGGCGACCGGTGATTACTTTTGTGGACACTCCGGCGGCAGACCCTGGGGTGGAATCGGAGAGCCGGGGCATCAGCGAAGCCATCGCCCGTAATCTGCGCGAGATGATTGCCCTGAAAGTGCCCATCGTGGCGGTGGTCATCGGGGAAGGGGGTAGCGGCGGTGCGCTGGGTATTGCCGTTGCAGACCGCGTCTTGATGCAGGAATACGCTATCTACTCGGTGATTCCGCCTGAGGGCTGTGCGGCGATTCTGTGGCGCGACCCCAAGCGTGCCCCCGAGGCGGCGGAGGCATTGAAGCTCACCGCTCACGATGCCCTGTGCTTTGGCGTGGTGGACGAGGTGATTGAAGAGCCGCTGGGGGGAGCACACCGCGACCCGCTGACGGCAGCGCAGATTGTGAAGGAGGCATTGCTCAGGCATCTGCCGCCACTACAGAAGATGGCGGTGAGCAAACTGCGCGAAAGCCGTTATGAGCGGTACCGAAACCTGGGCGTTTGGCAAAGCGTTCTGGAGTAGCAAAAGAGCCGACGGTGTTGTTACCGTCGGCTCTACCCTCTGTTAACCTTCTCTACGTGTGCATCGCCTGAATCTGCGACCATAAGTTCTGGATACGCACATAGCAAGCGACATGTCCGTCACAGCTCGCAGGCAGAACGTCCTCTTTCTCCAACCGTATCACCCTGTCACTGCCTACCTGCCTGTACACGCCTGGAGCAACACGCTCTCCCGCGAGGAAGAGCTCTTCTACAAACTGGTCGTTTTCCGGTCGCTGCCACATTGCTGGTGTCCCCCCTCGTATACAGTCACGTTGCAGCATGACCAGCATCTGGGAACGCGCTGCATGACTGTTCCCATGTTTCGTCTGCAGTTGGTCCCTTTCTGCGCGAACCGGAAAGCAACCAAAAACAGCAAGCGCAGAACGTCGGTGCGTTCTTGCTACCTTACTACGTATGGTATTGTAACAAACTTTGGTGTGAAAGTCAACGGTTCCGCGATAATTTTCAAAAAATCTTACGAAACTCGTAATCCGACGATGACGCTCTCACCCAAACAGGCATGTTCGCGGTGGCGGCGTTGCCTGCCGTATCGTATACGTACACGAACAGGCGGTACTTCCCTGCTGACTCTGGCAGCTGCAGGATTGCATGGTCACCTTCGGAAGACAGTATCGCGCCATCTATCGGCTGTACCGGCTCTTCGCGGTCACCGCCGACGTTGGGATTGTCCGCCACATCTGGACGCAGTTCCCAGCGAATGGTCAGGGTGTCGCCATCAGGGTCATCTGCCTGTACTGTAGCGTGCACCTGCGCACCCGCGTCGAGGATGGCGTACACGCTCTGCCGGGTATTTTGATGCTCTATCCACAGGTTCTGGATGCGTGGGCAGCGGTTTGGGGGATACGAACCGCTCCAGAGATACTGCATCACCTCCACCGCTTCTGTAGGACTGCCGTCTTCCAGAAACATGCCGTACCATGTGTGCGTTTTCTCGTGATGGAAGCTCCAGTGAAACACGTATGCGCCCAGGCATTGGGGGCGATTCAGCACGGCGTGCTGGTAGGCGCGGCGGTAGAACTCTGCCTTTTGGGTGCTGCTGTCCTCAATCGGCATTCCCCAAGGCGTCTTGATAACCTGCCAGTGCCCACGCGGACCGAACTCGGTAATCACATACGGGCGCGACCAGCGCAGCTGGCGCAGGTCTTCGGGCAGGGTCAGCATATCCTGGTAGGCGTTGATGCCGATGGCATCCAGTGCGGGACAAAGCTCGTCTATCTCCCATAACAGATGCCGGTAATCACAGCCAACCGGCGTAATGACGGGATGTTTGCCGTCCACTTCGTGAATCATCTGCGCCGCTTCGTTCACCGCCTGCCACAGCGGAACGCGCTGTTCGGGTGTTGTCCATATCTCCAGCTCGTTGCCGATAGCCCACATCAGCAGGGCAGGGTGGTCCTTGAACTGCTGTACCGTCTGGCGCAGGTCGTCCAGCTGTCTGGCGACAGCGGCGCGGTCGTTGTAATCGAACCCCCAGCGCGGCTTGCCAAAAGGCAGGTTCGCCAGCACTGTCAGCCCAAGCGCATGTGCCCGGTCCATGTCGTTCACGCTGGCGCGGATGGAGTTGCCTCCTGCCTGTACCAGCCTTTCCAGAAAGCGGTTTCCCACCGCGCCTTTGATGAAGAAAGCTTCTCCGTTGCGCAAAAGGGTGTAGCCGTCCGGTGTTTTCTGTATGGTGGTCATGTGCCTCCGCCTCCTGTCGGAACCTCGTGCCGACTGTAGCCCTCCGGTACAGGTGTGCGCGTCTCTCCAGCTACCAGCGTGCCCGTGACTCCTGCTGGCAGGAGCACTTCCACCTGCAGAGTCTTGCCATCGCGCTGGCAACGCACGGAGATTTCGCCGTGCGGATGCACCAGCCTGCCCTCCGCCTGTGTCAGATTACCCATCTGTGGTTCAATCAGGACGGTTGCGAAGCCGGGCGCAGCAGGGCGAATGCCCAGAATGCTGGCGTAGAAGTGAAAGACGGGATGCGCCCCCCACGCATGGCAGTCCGAGCGTGTCGGCTCGGGCGATTCGATGGTGGTCTTGAGTCCGTTTTGGGTCAGCCGGTACCACTCGTCGAGCCGCTGCAGAATCAGGTCTGGGCGTTTCAGCACGCGCAGTGTCTCGAACAGGTAGTGCGAGAAGTAGATGGTGGTTTTTGCCAGGTCGTTCGGCTGTGTCAGCGTCTGGGCGAGACGCGCCTGTCGCTCCGGCGGCAGGCAACCGCTCAGGATGGCGAGGCACTGAGTATGCTCCGAGAAGTGCTGGTGCGACAGGTCGTCGGCGAACAGCCCACGCTGCTCGTTCCAGAACGCGCGGATACCAGCTTCCGCCAAACGGTCACGCAGGCGAAGCGCGCGCTGCGCCAGTTCTGGCTCACCCACACTGTGTTCCAGTTGCGCCCACAGGTTGATCGTGTAGACCAGATGCCAGTGGTGCACGCCGGAGATGCCTTCAGTCGCCGGAGGGATGCCGTTGCGCCAGGTACCGACCCAGTCCGCGTAGTTCCAGCCGTCGATACAACGGAACAGCCCTTCTTCGGTGAGATGGGCGAGATGCGCTTCCATGACGCTGCGCACGCCGGGCATCCGTTCCCGGACGAAGCGCAGGTCATCGCGCCACATGGCGTAGTCGTAGACCATTCCCACCCACCAGAGCGAGAAGGGCGGAATAATCTGCTCCCAGCGGGAGGGATAGCGCGACTGCGTGATGCCGATGTTAATGCGCGACGAGTCGAACATCAGCAGCGCCTTGCGCGGCAGGCGATCGTCGCGCGTGAGGGCGTAGGTCACCAGTACCTGCAGGCGCGTGTCGCCCACATACATCAGCTGCTCGAAGAAGGGACAGTCCATATACGTCTCATGGGCGCACATCTGCCAGGCACGTACGCTGATGCGGGTGATGGGTTCGATACGCTGGTCGTCGGCGGTGAAGGTGCTTTCCGGTTCCATCGGGTAACGTGTTTCCAGAAAGCGCAGGCTATTGATGGTCAAAGGCTCGTCCACCGTGCGTACCACCACCTCCACATAACGTCCTGCCCGCCACCAGTGGCTGTCGAATCGTCGTCCTCTGCCGCCATCGGTCACGAAGGTATCGCCGAAGCCATCCTTCAGGTGCCATACCATGCAGAAATACTTGCCGTCGATCTCGTCGCGGTGGCCCTTCACGCTGTGGCGTGGGTCTTCGTACAGCGCCTCCTGCCAGTGGATGCGCACCGACGCCCCTTTGCCCCCGCTCAGCACCACCTCCGGATAGGCGCACACGTAGTCTTGCAGATCGATTATCACCCGTCGCGCCGAATGCGGGGGTATGGTGAGAGTCGCTTTCTCCTCCAACAGGTGTTGCCAGCCTTCCGCCTCTCCAGCAAGGTGTTCGGACAGGCGGATGGGGATTTGGGCGGTGTTTTCGGATTCGAGTCTCGCCACGAAGCGCACCCGGGCGTTTTGCCATGCGCGTTCCATCATCGGAGGCAGGGTGGCGGGTTGCAGCACGTGTTCGGGCAGGCGGTCGCCGCGATGCATGGAGATGGCAGGCTGTAGCGCTCTGGCGGGCAACCATCCCTCGCCTTCGCCGCGCTCGAAGCCCCATTCCACGAGATTGCCGTCCACGTGAAGCGTTGCGCCGGTAAACCAGCCGCCGAACGCCGAAAAGGGAGTAAATCCCCGCAACCGCTTCACCTCCCACCCGGCGACACCTGTCGCCAGTGCGTTGTCCCATTCGGGCAGCTGAGGGCAGAGCACAAAGCCCTGCGGGCGCAGGGTCATTTGGGCAATAGGGGCGAGCTCGCCCAGCACCCATACCCGCGCCACCAGTACGTGCTCTCCGGCGGGAAGCGGCAGGTCGTAGGTCTCGAAGAACCAGTGGTGGCGGTCGCCGCGCTCGGGTCCCCTGCCGATGCGCTCACCGTCCAGATACAGCTCGTACCGCTCATCGGCAGAGACGTGTATGCGTACCGTCTCCTCCCGTTCCGCGCGGAAGCGGTTGCGGAAGGCGAGCACGTAAGGCGGTTCAGGCGGTTCGGGATGGGCTATCCAGAGAGCTCGCCAGATGCCTCTTTCATCCCACGGTCGGTCTTTGGTCTGCTCCGCGAAAGGATATCCTTCCACAGGAACGCGCATGGCTCTCTCCTCACTTTCAATCCTTCACCGGTGTGATTTTAACCACCACCACATCGTGCGGGTCGACGGGTGCGCCGAAGAAGCGGGTGTACACGCCGTAGTCCTCGCCGGTGATGACGTTCTGCACGCGGCAGGGGCGACGGTCATGAAGACCCAGCGACTCCCAGGGCGCGGTAATCACCCGTCGCCACTCCTTGTGGCGGTTGAACAGCCCCACAGCGATGGAGCCGTCCGCCAGCGGCTTCATCCACGTCTCAAAGTGGTCCCACTCTTGACCCACGCGGAAACCCTGCCGCCCGAGCGGGTCCTGGTTGATGGCAATCAACCCCTTGTGGGTCAGCAGCTGGTAGGTGAAGGTGTTCATATTGCGCACGTCGCAGCCAATCATCAGCGGTGCGGCTAGCAGGCACCACAGGGCGAAATGCACTCGGTATTCGCTATCGGTACAGCCTCCTCGCGCCACGTTGCCCTTGCCGTACATGCCGACTACCAGCATGTCAGGGTCGTTCCAGTGGTCGGGACCGGCGTATGCCTCTAGACCGTTCTGGCTGAAGCCGATTTGCTCGATACTCTCCCAGGAGTCGTTGATGTCACCGGTGGTGCGCCACATGTGCCCGCCGACACTGGCTCCCCACTTCCACGGCTCGTTACTGCCCCATTCGCACAGGCTGAACACGATGGGGCGTCCGGTAGCGCGCAAAGCCTGCCCCATGCGTCGATACAGTGAAGGACCGTCCACGCCGGCGGGCTTGTAGCAGAAGTCGTATTTCAGAAAGTCCACGCCCCACTCGGCGAAGGTCTGCGCATCGATCTCCTCGTAGCCGTAGCTGGCAGGTTTTCCCGCGCAGGTGTGCG
>JAPWUZ010000151.1 GCA_028275265.1 Armatimonadota bacterium
TCACTCTGGTTGCCCGGGAGTTTTCTCCCGGGCAACTACTTGGGGACGGGCTCTGAAGACGGTTGTTCGATATTTTTGCTGGGCGCAACCCCCAGCGAAGCGAAATACATCTGCACTCCCTTGTTCGCAATCAGAGAACCTGCCAGTGTCATCACAATCAGTAGTCCCAGCTTCTTGAGCACTTCTATCCCGATTTGCCCCAGCCTGGGCAGGGATTTTTCGGCAGAGGGGAGGGGAGCGGTGAACATCTGGTGCGCCTCACGGAAGACAATCCACAGCACTCCGACGCCCAGCAAAAAAACCGCGATACCCAATAACCGACCGATCCAGTCTCCTCGTATCTTCAATGCCACGTGCCCTCGTTTGAAATCCCAGTATATGTTATCGGAAAGAGCGCAAGATGGCAAGCTGTATGCGCTTGCCCCGCGAGTGACTGCTGTGCTATTATACTGGTGGTGAAACCGTACGCACAGGAGCAACTGGCATGGAACCATTGATTTATGAACTCTCCTCGCCGGGCAGGTGCGGCGCGAACTTACCGGAGTGCGACGTGCCGGAGCGACCCTTGGAAGACCTGCTTGGCGCAGAGAACCTTCGCGAAGACCTTCCTTTGCCCGAAGTTAGCGAATTGGACGTCATACGGCACTTTGTGCGCCTTTCTCAGCGCAACTACGGCATCGAGATTGGTTTTTATCCGCTGGGTTCCTGTACCATGAAGTATAACCCGCGTGTGCACGAGAAGGTCGCCTCCCTGCCGAACTTTACCCAGCTGCATCCCCTGCAGCCCGAGGCGACAGTGCAGGGCGCGCTACAGCTGTTGTGGGAACTACAGCAGTATCTCGGTGAGATTGCGGGCATGGATGCGGTTACCCTGCAGCCTGCTGCGGGCGCGCACGGCGAAATCCTCAGCCTGATGATATTCAAAGCGTATCACGCGAGCCGCGGCGATGCAGCGCAGCGCAAGGTGGTACTCGTACCCGACTCGGCGCACGGAACCAACCCCGCCTCGGCAGCCTCGTGCGGCTTCACCGTACGCACCCTGCCTTCGGACAGGCGCGGTTGCATTGACCTAACAGCCCTGCGCGAGGCAGTGGGTCCCGATACCGTGGGGCTGATGTTGACCAACCCCAACACGCTGGGGCTGTTCGAGACGCACGTGCGCGAGGTCTGCGACGCGGTGCATGAGGCAGGTGGGCTGGTCTACTGCGACGGGGCGAATATGAATGCCCTGCTGGGCATCGCGCGACCGGGCGACATGGGGTTCGACGCGGTGCACTTTAACCTGCACAAGACCTTCTCCACGCCGCACGGCGGCGGCGGACCGGGTGCAGGAGCCATCGCGGTCAAAGCCTTTCTGGAGCCGTTCCTGCCTGTGCCGGTGGTGACGCGCCGCAACGATGGCAGCTTCGCGCTGGACTATGACCGTCCGCAGAGCATCGGGCGAATCCACTCGTTCATGGGCAATTTCCTGAACGCGGTGCGGGCGTACGCGTATATCCGGACGCTGGGACCCGATGGGCTGAAAGCGGTTGCCGAGCACGCCGTGCTGAACGCCAATTACCTGCGGGTCAAGCTGCAGGACGTCTTACCCGCCGCCTACGACCGCATGTGCATGCACGAGTGCGTACTGACTGCGCAGCGCTATAAAACGGAGTATGGGGTGCGCGCACTGGACCTCGCCAAGCGGCTTATCGACTATGGCTTCCATCCGCCTACAATGTACTTCCCGTTGATTGTGCCAGAGGCGCTCATGATCGAGCCGACCGAGACGGAGAGCGTGGAGACACTGGACGCCTTTGTGGAGGCACTGCACCGCATTGTCGAGGAGGCGCGAGAGCATCCCGACCTGCTACACGAAGCACCCCATCACACGCCTGTACGCCGGCTGGACGAGGCGAAGGCGGCTAAGGAGCTGTGCGTCTGCTGGCAACCGTGAGCGGTGTCTGGCGGCTGATACAGGACGGTGCAGGCGACGCCGCCTGGAACATGGCGGTAGACGAGGCGATTTTGGAGTCTGTCATTGCGGGTGAGCAGCCTCCGACGGTGCGCTTCTACTGCTGGGCAAGACCTTCGGTCTCCCTCGGACGTCTGCAACGCGCGGAAAAGGTGTTGAACATGTCCCTGTGCCGCGAGCGCGACATCCCTGTCGTACAGCGGCTGACTGGGGGCAAAGCGGTGTTGCACGGGCATGACCTGACGCTCTGCGTGGTGGCTCCTGTGCGTTCCTTTGCACCGGCACACCGGGTGCTGGAGGTGCATTTAAGGCTGGTTTACGCGCTGGCAAAAGGTTTCAGAATGCTGGGTGTCGACACTCGTCCCGTTGTGCAGGCGGAGCGGCGTCTCTTGAAGGGTTCTCACGCCAACTGCTTTGCCCATGCGCTGCCCGGAGACCTGACGGCGCAGGGGGGCGTGAAGCTGGTCGGTGGGGCGCAATACCGGCGGGCAGATGTGGTCATGGAGCAGATGAGCATCCCTATTGCCCCGCTTCCCGAATCGTTGCGCGGTGTGCTGCAGCCCTGGCACGAGCCTGACAAATCGCCTCTGATAGGCATTTGCTGTGAACGACTGATAGCCGTGCTGCAGACAGGGTTCGCAAGTGAGTTTGGCGTGGAATGGCGGACTGCCGCGCTCAGTCCGTCCGAAGCCGCCCGCTCCAATGCACTGCGGAGCAGATATCTATGCGAGCAGGCGTGACCAGACTCGCTCTGCCGCGTCCTTGCCCTGCTTGATGCAATCGGGCACGCCGATGCCCCGAAACGCCGAACCCGCCAAAACCAGATTGGGGAAGGCAGAGAGCGACTGCTCGATATGCTGCACACGCTGCAAGTGTCCCACTTCGTACTGGGGCATGGCTTTGAGCCAGCGATCCACCCGCACCAGAACGGCTTCGCCGCGAATCCCCAAGAGAGGACGCAGAGTATCCTGTGCCATGCGTGCCAGCTGGTCATCCTCCTGCTGCTCGACTATCTGATCTACCCCGGCATAGCCGATGAACACCCTCAGCAGGACGTAACCGTCGGGCGCGCGTCCCGCCCATTTACTGGAAGACCACGTGCAGCCTGTAATCGGAAACGGCTCACCGCGCGGCACCAGAAAACCGCTACCGTCTAAAGGATGCTCGATTGCCTCACGCCGGTAGGCGAGTGAGACCACTGCAGTGGAAGCGTATGGGATTTCACCCAGTAGGTTAGCCGCCTCCGCCGCGAAGGGGCGCAACCATTTTGCAGTCACGTAGGCGGGTGTGGAGAGAATCACCGCCTCGGCGGGTAGTGGTTCCCCCTCATGAAGCAGCACCTGAAGACGATTATCCGGCAACGGCGCAACGCCGACCACAGTGGTGGAAAGCCGAATGTCCACCTCGTTGAGGTTCCGCGCCAGCCTTTCGATAAGACTACCCATCCCATACTGCAGTGCCACAAAGGGAGAAGCTCGGCGGGTCCCCTTGTCCGGCGCTCGCTGGCGTCGCAGGTGCAGTAGCCCGCGCGTGATGCTGCCGTGCTCGCGCTCCATATTCCAGTACATGGGGTAAACCGCTGCCATGCTCAGCCGATCAGGGTGGCCGGCGTGTACCCCTGCCATCAGCGGCTCGGCAAACTTTTGTGCGAACTCCCTGCCGAACCGACGCCGCATGAAGGCACCGAGAGACTCGTCGTCCGCGCCTCGCAGCGCAGGCACGAAGCCCTCTATGCTGGCACGCAGCTTGCCCCAAAAGGAAAGGAACGACGCCCGCCACAATGCCTCCGGCTTCTCGGGAACCAGAGAGACCAGTTCATGTGGCACGGCGTGCAGCTTGCCCCGAATGAGCATGAAAAACTGGCGGGCTGACGGGGCGATTATCTCGTCTTCCATGCCGAGTTCACGGCACAGCTGCACCGCCCAGGGCTTTTGCGCGAGGAACGAGTCGGGACCTGTATCTATCAGGAAACCGTCCTGCTGAACAGTGCCCACCTTCCCGCCGAGACGGTCGTCCTGCTCGATGAGCGTCACACGAAGCGACATGCCTGCTTGTTGACGCAGGCGTTGCAGGGCGTATGCCGCCGACAACCCGGTGATGCCGCCTCCAACGATGACCACATGCGGAATACTCATCGCGCGTGCACCGTGTCAATCAGCACCTGAACGTTCTCAATTGGCGTCTCGGGTAGAACACCGTGTCCCAGGTTGAAGATGTGGCCCGGGCGCCCGCCCGCCCTCCGAAGCACATCCTGCACCTCCGCGCGAACGGTGTCTGCCGATGATAGCAACACGGCGGGGTCTAAATTGCCCTGAATCGCGCAGCGATAGCCGAGCCGCAGCCACGCCTCGTCCAGCAGCACCCGCCAGTCCACCCCGATGACATCTGCGCCGGTCTCCTGCATGGCTTCCAAGAGAGAAGCGGTTCCCGTGCCGAAGTAGATGATGGGCGCACCAAATGTCCGCAACGCCGTGATAATGCCCTGCATCACAGGCAGGATGTACCGCCGATAGACCGCCGGGTTCACTGCGCCCACCCAGCTGTCGAACAGCTGCACCGCCTGCGCCCCCGCCTCAATCTGCATCCGCAGGTATCGGGTGATGTTCTCAGCCAGTATCTCCATCAAGCGCATCCACAACCGAGGTTCGCAGTATATCATCGCCCGCACGCGGCTGTAATCGCGCGACGCACCTCCCTCGACCAGGTATGCCGCCAGGGTGAAGGGTGCACCGGCGAACCCAATGAGCGGCACGTTCAGCTCTCGGCGCAGGATGCGGATGCTCTCCGCCACAAAGGGCAGGTCGTGCTCTGGTTCCATCACGCGCAGGGTGTTGATGTCCTGTTCCGTGCGCAGCGGTTGGGCAACGACTGGACCCACGTTCTCTTTCAGGGCGAAAGATATTCCCATCGCCAGGAAAGGTATCGTCAGGTCAGAGAAGAGTATCGCCGCGTCCAGCTCGAACCGGCGCAGGGGCAGTAGGGTTACTTCCGCTGCCAGCTCAGGGTTGGTGCAAAGTTCCAGCATCGGGTGCTTCTCTCGCAGCCGACGGTATTCGGGCTGGTAGCGCCCCGCCTGACGCATCAACCACACCGGCGTAACGTCGACCGGCTCGCGACGACACGCCCGCAGGAAGCGGTCATTGAATCCGCTCATCCCGGCACAGCCTCTCTCAGTGCGGCAGCAAATGCCCTTGCCGTGCGCTCGATGTGCGTCTCGGTGTGAGCCATGCTGACGAACCATGCTTCCAGCGCAGAGGGCGGCAGGAACACCCCGCGTCGAAGCATCGCATGAAAAACGCGCGAGAACATCTGTCGGTCGGTGCGGAAAGCAGTCTCACTGTCTGTCACCGGGCACTCAGTGAAGAAGACGCTGAGCATCGAGCCGACGCGGTTGATGTGGGCAGGCACGCCCGCGCGATAGACGGCTTCTTGCAACAGGCTATGCAGCTGCGCGCATCGCTCCTCCAGCTGAGTATAGCGAGCATCATCCAGTAGACGCAACACCGCCAGCCCAGCCGCCATCGCCAGCGGGTTGCCGGAGAGCGTCCCCGCCTGATACACGCTTCCCAGCGGCGCAACCAGCTGCATCAAATCCCGCCTACCGCCGTATGCGCCAACTGGTAGCCCACCGCCTATCACTTTGCCCAGGCAGATGAGGTCTGGCGTCACCCCATACAGGCCCGCTGCGCCCTGTCTGGAGACGCGAAAACCGGTCATCACCTCGTCGAATATCAAGAGTGCGCCATGCCGCCGGGTGACTTCTCGCAGTGACTGCAGAAAGCCCGGCGCAGGGGGGACTACACCCATGTTTCCTGCTACCGGCTCCACAATGACGGCAGCAATCTGGTCGCCTGCTTCGCGGAAAAGTGCTTCCACGGCCTCCGCATGATTATAAGGCGCGACCAGGGTATGCTGGGTCATCTCCGCAGGCACGCCCGCGCTATCGGGCAGAGAGAACGTCGCCACACCAGAGCCTGCCTTTGCCAGCAAGTGGTCGGCGTGACCGTGATAGTTCCCCTCAAACTTGACGATTTTGGGGCGACCCGTGGCTGCGCGAGCCAGTCGCACCGCGCTCATGGTGGCTTCGGTGCCGGAGTTCACGAAGCGCAGCATCTCGACCCACGGCAACGCCCGACAAATCTCTTCCGCAAGCAATATCTCTCCTTCATGCGGCGCACCGTAGCTGGTACCTCGCGCCGCTGCTGCCCGGATGGCATCCACTACTGTCGGGTGGCTATGTCCTAAAATAATGGCTCCCCACGAACAGACGTAGTCGACGTAGCGGTTACCATCTGCGTCGGTTAACACCGCCCCCTTTGCGGAAGCGACGTAGAAGGGGGTACCTCCTACGGCGCGAAACGCGCGCACCGGACTATTCACCCCTGCAGGCATGAACTGCTGGGCGCGTTCGTAGAGGTGTTCTGAGTGTTTCGTATGCATGCGTTCTGCCTGATTGTATGACTGTTTTCTTCTATTATACCCCGACGAGTTGCTGGTATAATGTGGTAGGGTATAGGATAGAACCTGATTTCGCGGATGACAGTAGGCGATGCTATCATGGAGGATGTCGAGACAACGTCAAATGCG
>JAPWUZ010000010.1 GCA_028275265.1 Armatimonadota bacterium
TCACCACGCGCCTGCGGATGCCCGCCTTCGTGGTCACGCTGGGGATGCTGGGCATGGCAAGCGGGGCAGCGTTGTTGATTAGCGGAGGTGTGTCGCTGACAGGCATCGCGCCCGGCTTCGAGCGTCTTGGAAAAGAATGGTCCCTGTGGGTGCTATTGGTGGTTGCGGTGAGCTTTCACCTACTGCTCAGTTTCACCAGGCTCGGGCGCTACTGCTATGCCATCGGTGGCAACCCGGAGGCAGCGCGTCTGTCGGGAGTGTCGCTCGTGCGCTATCAGACCACCTATTTCATCCTGTGCGGGCTATGCGCAGGGCTGGCTGGCGTCCTGCAAGCCAGCCGGGCGACGGTCGCGCAACCGACAGCGGGCAAAGGCTGGGAGCTGGACGCGATTGCTGCAGCAGTGATTGGCGGTACCAGCCTGATGGGCGGGCAGGGTAGCATTGTGGGCACACTGCTGGGCGCGTTCTTGATGGCGATTATCCGCAACGGCTGCAACTTGCTGAACGTAGAAGTGGAGTGGCAGCAGGTGCTGATTGGCGCGATGGTGATTGTGGCGGTATTTTATGACCGCTGGCAGCGCGGACGCAGATAGTGTCCACTCACTTTGTGCTAAAATGATAGCGTGAACGACACACTCAGTGAGAAACTCCAGTCGCTCCCTGCCCTGCCGGGTGTGTATATCTTCAAAGACACGCAGGGAAATGTGCTTTATGTCGGAAAAGCGGTTTCCCTGCGCTCGCGGGTGCGTTCGTACTTCCATAAAAGCGCGGAACTTTCCCTCAAGACCCGCCGCCTGGTGGAGAAGATTAACGACCTCGAATGGATAGTTACCGACACCGAGCTGGAAGCGCTGGTGCTGGAGTGCAACCTGATCAAGCGCTACCGCCCGCCGTACAACATCCGCCTGCGCGATGACAAACAGTACCCGTTTCTCTGCCTGACTACATCCGAACCGTTCCCTCGCCTGATGCTGGCGCGCCGCGCCAAGAACGACGGCAACCGCTATTTCGGTCCCTACTCCGGCAGCCGACCGGTGTATCAGACGATTCATCTGCTGAACCGTCTCTTCCCGCTGGTAACGTGTGGCGAGGCGTTTACCGGCGAGCCGGTGCACAAGCCGTGCCTGTACTATCACATGGGGAAGTGCCCCGCTCCCTGTGCCGGTCTTGCCGACAAAGAGAGGTACCGCGAGACGGTGCGCGAGGTGGAGATGTTCCTCAGCGGCAGGCACGAGAAGCTGCTCAAGAGGCTGTACAGGCAGATGGAAGAGGCGGCAGAGCGGCTGGAGTTCGAACGTGCTGCCGCCCTGCGTGACCAGATACGCGCTGTGGAGCAGGTCATCCTTCAGCAGAAAGTGGTCTCCACCGACATGGTAGACCGTGACGTGCTGGCATATGCCGCGGACGAACAGCGCGCTCTGGTACAGATGTTCTTTATCCGTGGAGGCAAACTGATAGGACAGCAGCACTTCTTCCTGGACGGCGCAAGCGGCGAGGACCAACGTGCGGCTCTACAGGAGTTTCTGAAGCAGTACTACGAACAGGCGCAGGACGTACCGGGCGAAATCCTGTTGCCTGCACCCATCGAGGAAGCACACATCATCGAGCAGTGGCTGAGGCAGAAAAAGGGAAAACGGGTGGAACTGCATACCCCCCAGCGAGGAAGCAAAAAGAAGCTGCTGGAGCTCGCGCTGACCAACGCCGAGATCGCCCTAGAGCAGGCACGTCAGCAATGGCTGCAAAAAAAGGCACAGCAGGAGGCGGTGTTGCTCGCTTTGCAAGAGGTGCTTGGATTGGAGACGCCGCCCCGCCGCATCGAGGCGTACGACATCTCCAACATTCAGGGCTATGCGCCAGTGGGGGTCATGGTCGTGCTGAAAGAGGGCAAGCCATCCAAGAGCGACTACCGCCGCTTCAGCATCAAGTACCATCCCGAAACGCCGAACGACTTCGCCATGATGAAAGAAGTGGTTACCCGACGACTGCAGGAGGCTCAGAAAGGGAACCCAAAGTTCGCCGAACTGCCCCATCTGATGCTTATCGACGGCGGCAAGGGACAGCTCCACGCCGCGCTCGAAGCGATGAAAGAGGTGGGAATGCAGGTTCCCGCTATCGGACTGGCGAAGCGGTACGAGGAGATATACCTGCCGGGGCGTTCGGAGCCGTTGATATTGCCCAAAGATTCGCCTGCGCTACACCTGTTGCAGGCGGTACGTGATGAGGCTCACCGCTTTGCGGTGGAGTACCACCGAAAGGTACGGCTGAAGCGCAGCACGTCTTCGGTGCTCGACGAGATTCCGGGCGTCGGCCCCAAACGCAAGCAGGTACTGCTGAAACACTTCGGTTCGCTGAAACGTTTGAAGGAGGCGAGTGTCGAAGATATAGCGGCTGTGCCATCCATCCCCCGCTCTCTGGCACAGACCATCTACACCGAGTTGCACAAGGAGGAGACAAAGTGGTCGGGTTGATATTGCGCTGGGTTGCGAACGCTGTGGCGTTGTTACTGACCGTGTGGCTGGGCAAGATGCTGGGACTGGGGCTTCATGTCAGCGGCTTCTGGGGTGCGATGATCGCCGCTCTGGTCATCGGACTGATTAACGCCTTCATCCGCCCTATCGTGGTGGTGCTTACCCTGCCGTTGAACTGCCTGACTTTCGGGCTGTTTAGCCTAGTGATTAACGCCTTCCTGTTCTGGCTGGCAGGTGAGTTGCTTACAGAGTTTGATGTGCAGGGTCCGATGGCAGCGCTGTTCGGTTCGATTGTGATGAGCATCTTCAGCAGCCTTCTGAGCCACACCGTTGCCCCGGAAAAGCGCAGGTAGGTGTATGGAATAATACTAAGGGTAAAGCAGACAGCGGAGATCGCTTCCGGGCAAGCGCATTCGCAATAACAAGGAGAAACCGTATGAGAAGCAAGCGCTGGGTATTGATTACCGGCATGTCGGGGTCGGGCAAGACGCTGGTGTCCCACATTTTCGAGGACCTGGGCTACTTTTGCGTGGATAACCTGCCCCCGCGCCTGCTGCCGATGCTGGTGGAGTTGAGCAAGGAACATCCCCGGCAGATGCAGCACGTTGCGCTGGTGATCGATACCCGGTGTGGCGAGATGTTTGCCGAAACCCTGCCCAGCGTGCGCTGTGTCGCGGAGCAGGGAATACCCATCCAGATACTCTTTCTGGACTGCAGCGACGAGATACTGGTACAGCGTTTCAAGGAAACCCGTCGCAAGCACCCCCTGTTCCACGAAAACCCCACCATCCTGCAGAGCATTCGCGCGGAGCGTGGTTTGCTGGAGGAGGTTCGCGCGAGCGCAGACAGGGTCATCGATACCTCCATGCTGGCACCACACGAGCTGCGCGCTATCATCGAAGCCGAATACAGTATCATGGAGCGCAAGGCAGGTATCGCGGTGAACGTGGTCTCCTTCGGCTTCAAGTACGGCATCCCCCCGGAGGCGGACCTGGTGTTCGACGTGCGCTTTCTGGCGAACCCACATTATGTGGCACACCTGCGTCCACTGGATGGACGCGATGCCCCCATCCGCAAGTATGTACTCGCTGACCCGCTGGCAGAGGAGTTTATCCGTTACCTGCAGGGGTTTATCGACTTTACATTACCTCAGTACATTCGGGAGGGTAAGGCGTACCTGACCATCGCTATCGGCTGTACAGGAGGACGACACCGCTCGGTAGTCATCGCCGAGCAGGTAGCACAGTTCCTGAAGGAGAAAGGTTACCGGGTGAACGTGCAGCATCGGGATGTGCGACAACAGCCGCAGCCGATGCCCGAAACGGAGTGAGCATTGATGCGTCTACAGCGGAGCCTGCTTCAACTGTTAGAGATGCCCAGCGCGCGCTGGCTGCTGCCGGGAATGCTGGTCAAACGCTGGCTGCTGCTGGCGATGCTGGGCATTGCGGTGATGTTTCTCGGTCTGCTTATCCTTATTGACGTGCGCTTTCCCGAAGTGCTGGTCTGGTTGCACCGCCACGTGCAGCAGGCGGCACAGAGATTGGGCACACAGGGCAACCTGCCATGGACGATTCTGGGTGGCCTGGTCTTTCTGCTGGGCTTCTTCATGAGTCTGGTGGGCGTGCGGGGGCTGGTGCGCACCATCGCCTGTGCTATCGACCCAGTAGCGGGACGGCGACTGGCGCATGTCATCTATAACCGGCGCAACCTGCAGCTGGGACCGGAGCTGGTGGCTATTGGTGGGGGCACGGGGTTATCCACGCTGTTGCGAGGTCTCAAGCAGTATTCCAGCAATGTCACGGCTATCGTTACCGTCACGGACGACGGAGGCAGCTCCGGTCGGCTCATGGAGCAGTTCGGTGTGCTTCCTCCCGGAGATATCCGCAACTGTTTGGTTGCGCTGGCAGATGCCGAGCCTATCATGACCGAACTGTTTCAGTATCGCTTTCGCGGGAGCGAAGGTCTTGGCGGGCACAGCTTCGGCAACCTGCTTATTGTTGCGATGACCAACATCACGGGCGACTTCGAGCGCGCCATCCGCGAGACCAGCAAAGTTCTGGCGATACGCGGGCGCGTGCTGCCGTCCACGTTAGACCATGTGCGCCTGCGTGCGAAGATGGAAGATGGCTCCTTCATCGAGGGCGAAACAGCCATCGTCAGCTCGCCCCTGAAAATCCGTCAGATGATGTTGACTCCCCCCAACGCCCGTCCGCTGGATGAAGCGCTGCAAGCCATTCGCGAGGCAGACGTCATTGTGCTGGGACCAGGTAGTGTGTTTACCAGCGTGATACCGAACCTGCTGGTAGAGGGGATCGCCGATGCTATCCGCCACAGCCGCGCTCTGCGCGTGTACGTGTGCAATGTCATGACCCAGCCCGGAGAGACGGATGGTTTCACCGCCAGCGACCACGTGCGTGCCATCGAGGCGCACTGTCCACCCCGCCTGTTCGACTACGTGCTGGTCAATACCACGCGCCCATCGCCTGAACTGCTCGAACGGTACCGTCAATCAGGCGCGGAGTTTGTGGAACCCGATATCGATCGTATCCGCGCGATGGGCTACCGCACTATCGCGGGCGACTTCATCAGCCAGACCGATGTGGTGCGCCACGACCCCTACAAGCTATCGGACGCTATCATGCATCTGCTCAGCCGTAAGAAGTGAACGGTGCGGACTGGGGATGCGCTGTACCGCCAGCAGCGATAGAAACACCACCCCAAATCCTATCCAGAACGGGATGCGGTAATCGTTCATCGTCTTCCATAAAGTGCCCCCTAGCACAGGCATGATGACCGCCGCCACATGGTTCATCGTGGTGCCCATCGCCAGACTGGGGGTGAGATCTCCCTTCTGCACGATGCGGTTCAGGAAGACGGTGATACCCATGCTGAAGGCGAACAGCACGCTATCGATTACAAACAGCAGATACAGCAGGCGCACGTCCTTGAAGGTGGCATATCCCGCGAACACACCTGCAATCAAAATGTAATACAACGTCAGCATCCGGCGATCGCCGAAGCGGTCTATCCACCTGCCCACCGTCGGCGCAGCCACCACGCCCAGCGCGGCGTTGACAAAGGCCAGCGAGAGCATGGTCTGCACCGGCGTGTTGTACACCAGTATCAACACGTAGGAAGCAAAGGTGCTGAATATCTGTCGGCGGCAGCCTTCCAGGAAGGTCAGGATGTAGTAGAGGCTGTACTCTCGCCGCAGGATGATGGGTTGACGCCTGCCGCTGGCAGCGTGCGCCGAGAGCAGAAACGCCAGCACACCTGCTGCCGCAATCATCGCCCCTGCGATGAAAAACAGCGATTGATACGAGAGGTAGCTCTTGAACAGCCGCGCCGAGCCGAGAGCCAGCAGCACCGCGATCGAGCCGATGGCGCTCATTCGCCCCAGATGCCTGCCGCCTTCGCGTCCACCCGCCAGCGCAAGCGTGATGGATGGAGACACCGACGACCAGAGATGAAACCCAACCGACCAGAAGACGCTGATGGCAACCAGTGTCCAGTAGGCGTTTGCCATACCCGTTGCGCCGATGCCAAGCGCGCAGACCAACAACGCCAGTCCCGCCAGTCGCGGTTCCGCGAAGGCTACCAGCGTGCCCGCGATGGGCGCGGTGAGTAAGCCGGGCAGTTCGCGCAGCGATTCCAGTACGCCCAGCTGGGACGGGGAGACATGCAATACCTCGCGGATGAAGTTCTGGAAGATGCCGCCGTACACGGCAAACCCAAAGGCGAAGCAAAAGGTGAGGGCGCCAAATAAGCCCCAATCCCGCCGCAGTACCGGTTGGTTCAACGGTTCCCCCATGTCGAGGGGTATTTTCATCCTGTGTAGTGAGGTTTCCTCTGGTCACCCCACCCTTCCATCACCTGCACGGCAAGTGCCTCCATGCCGACCAGACACTTCACAATTCCAGCGCCCGACGCACGGCGTCCAACTCGGGTGGAACGTGTACCGGCGCGACGCGAGAGGCTTCCATGGCGGTATCCGGGTCCTTTAAGCCGTGCCCGGTGAGCGTGACGGTGACGATAGCAGATTCGCGGAAGTAGCCCTGCTGCGCCAGCTTGCGCAGTCCGGCAATGGGTGCTACCGATGCCGGCTCGGCAAACACCCCTTCCAATGCCGCCACCATCCGATACGCGTCCAGAATCTCCTCATCCGTCACCTTCTCGATGCGTCCGCCCGATTCGTCGCGGGCGGCGATGGCTTCTTTCCAGCTGGCGGGGTTGCCGATGCGGATGGCGGTGGCGATGGTCTCAGGATGTTCGATCACTTGCCCTTCCACCAGCGGCGCCGCTCCCGCCGCCTGAAAGCCCAGCATCTTCGGCAGACGGGAGGTTTTGCCATGCTGATAGTACTCCTTATAGCCCTGCCAGTAGGCAACGATGTTGCGGGCGTTACCAACGGGAATGGCATGGTAGTGGGGGGCGTCGCCGAGTTCGTCGCAAATCTCGAAGGCGGCGGTCTTCTGTCCCTCCCCACGGTAGGGGTTGATGGAGTTCACAATTGTAATCGGATATTGCGCGGCGATTCGCTGCACCATCTGCAGTGCGGCGTCGAAGTTGCCGTCGATGGCGATGACCCTCGCCCCGTGCATCAATGCCTGAGTGAGTTTACCCAGCGCGACCTTGCCCGAAGGCAGTAGCACGTAGCAGCGCATTCCCGCACGGGCGGCATAGGCGGCGGCGGAAGCGGAGGTGTTGCCTGTGGAGGCGCAAATCACCGCCTGCACGCCTTCTTCCGCGGCTTTGGAAATCGCCATCGTCATGCCCCTGTCCTTGAAGGAGCCGGTGGGATTTGCGCCTTCGTACTTCAGGTAAATCTGCAACTGCGGGGCGATGGCTTGCGCCAGACGCGGGGCAGGTATCAGCGGCGTATCCCCTTCCAGCAGGGTAACTACCGGCGTGCGGTCGGTGACGGGCAAAAAATGGCGGTACCTGGCGATAACTCCCTGTCTCATGCTCATCCGTTTGCTCGGCAACCTGGAAAAACGCTGCGGAGGGCACTGGTGAGCCGGGTGGGATTCGAACCCACGACCCTCGCCTTAAAAGGGCGATGCTCTGCCTGCTGAGCTACCGGCTCAGACGGTCTTATTCTACCCCAATTTCTGCGCGGAGTCAAATGGTGCAAGGGTTATGGTAGAATCACCCGGAAGATGTTGCAGCAGCCGCCTACAAAAAGTCTGGCACAGCCGGTGACGGTGCTGGCGGCGGGGGATGTCATGCTGGTGCTGGGCATGGTTCCCCTGCTTCGGCGGCACGGAGCCGAGTATCCTTTTCGCGAGGTTCGTCCCTTGCTGAGTCGCGCTGATGTGGTTATCGCCAATCTGGAGGCTCCTTTCACCACCCGCAATACCCCAACGCCCCACAAGAGCGCAAAGAGCGTGAAGGCACGGCGAGACTATATCCTGCGTGCCCATCCCGATACGGCTAAGGGGCTGACGTTCGCGGGTATTACCGCCGTCAGTCTGGCAAACAACCACACGATGGACTATCAACGTGGTGGGCTGGAGGATACCCTTGCGGTGCTGGACAGGCTCGGCATTGCCTGCGCGGGGGCGGGAAGAAACATCGTGGAAGCCAGACGTCCTGCCGTGCTGGAGCGAAAGGGTCTCCGCCTTGCCCTGCTGAGCTATTCCTGCATTTTGCCTCTCGGCTCGGTTGCCACTCGCACTCGCGGGGGAATTGCACCCGCACGCGGCTTCGATGCAGAAAAAGCCATGCAAGCGGACATTGCCCGCGCTCGCCGGGAATCGCATTTCGTGATTGTTTCCGTCCACTGGGGCGATCAGCTGGCACGCTATCCCAACCAAATGCAAAAACGGCTGGGGCGGTTGTTTCTGGAGTGGGGCGCAGACGCGGTGATCGGACATCACCCTCATGTGCTACAGGGCGTCGAGTTGCACAACGGCAGGCTAATCGCCTACAGTCTGGGCGATTTCGTCAATCTGTCATCCCGACATGAGACGGCGATACTGCAAATAGCGATAGACCGCCCTCACCACATCGATTCCGCTAACCTCATCCCACTGGAATTGCGCCTCGGACAACCGCGCCAGGCGGACGGCAAGACGTGGCGGCAAATCGTGCGGCAGATGCGCGTGCTATCGAGTGCGTGGGGCACACGCATCGACGAGTTCGGCGGTATCTGGCTCACCTCCACCAGTGCTGGCTAAGATAGTCAAAGTAGAACAGCGCGTTGTCCACAGGTACGTTGCTGGGAATGTGATTGCCGACGGCAAACATGAACCCGGGACAGCCCTTCGCCAGGCAGAGCGTCTCGTCGATCTCGTGCCGTATCTGCTCGCGTGTGCCGAAAGTGAGCGTGCGTGTGTCCACCTTACTGCCCACAATCACATGCGTTTTCCCATACCGCTCCACGATGTAGTCCAGTGAAGTGGTCGGTTCGAAGATGAAGCCGTCCGCACCGGCCTGCGCGATGTCGTCTACAAACTCCGTCCACGTGCCGTCCGAGCAGTACAGCACCACCTTTCCCGCCTCGTGCAACACCTGCCAGAGTTTGGCATAGCGCGGAAAGATGGCGGAACGGTAGAAATCGGGATGCATGAACGGTCCCTGCGACCACACCATGTCATCGTGGCAGATGAACACCGGTGCGGAGGTCTTCGCCCACGCCTGATAATGGTGTAGAGACAGACGATAGAAGCTCTCCAGGACCTTATCGAAGCGTTCTCGGTAGGCAGCTGCTTCCAGCAGCATGTCCCAGCCGAACGCCTCGATCGCGCCCGACACAATGGTCTTGTAGTATCCCGCGGTGAAGACCTGGTTGGGATTTTCCGCCTGCCCGCGCCGGTAGAAATCCTCGTAATACTGCACCAGCTCCTGCATGTCAGGCAAGCCGTACTCTTCCACTGCGTCGAACTGCAGCACCTCCTCCACGTCGCGGAAGGGGCAGTAGACATGGTCGCGCCGGTCGATGCCGCCCTCCAGAAACTCCGCATGCCCCATGTCGGTTACCCTGCCGCGCTGCGACCAGGGTACCGGTCCGTCGTTAGTGACCCACAGCAGGTCGATCTCCCATGCATCATGAAACTCACGCCATGCGCCGGGCTCTGTGGCAGGGTCTTTGCCGGTCACTGCTCGTACCAGCGCGTAGTTACTGCAATACTCGGTGTGCGCCAGCCTTCGCGGCGATTGCAGGCGTATGGCCTCCATGCCGATGGTATAGCTCACGTCTACCTCCCCGCATTGTTTTACCTACTGTAGCACGATATGCCCGCGATGCGCAAGATGCTATAATAGGAGGGAGTTCAACCGCGCCAGAAACAGGGAGAGGACCTCCTGTAGCCGCAGGCTTCAGCCTGCGCAACGCTGAATGACATACCATGCATCAAACGAGGTGGGAAACGATGCGAGTCATTGTAGCAGGCGGTACGGGTTTCATCGGTAAATCGCTGTGTCGGGAGCTGCTGCTGGCCGGGCACGAGGTGGCGGTGCTGACGCGCGATGCAACCCGCGCAAGGGAGAGGGTGCCACAGGGAACAGGTATCACCCAGTGGTCGCCGGAACGACCCGAAGGGCTTCTACACGTGCTGTCAGACGCGGATGCGGTAGTGAACCTCTCCGGCGAAAGCATCGCAGCCAGCCGGTGGACGCCAGAGTTCAAGCAGAAGCTGGTGGATAGCAGGGTCAACAGCACCCGCGCCCTCGTGCAGGCAATCCGGCAGGCAACCCCCCGTCCGAAAGTGCTGGTGAACGCCAGTGCAGTGGGCATTTACGGCGACAGAGGCGAAGAGGAGCTGACCGAAGCCAGCCCGCCCGGTGCAGGGTTCCTTGCCGAGCTGGCGGTGCGCTGGGAGCAAGCGGCAGAAGAGGCTCGCGAGGCAGATGTGCGTGTCGTCAAGCTGCGAATCGGCATCGTGCTGGGCGAAGGTGGAGGCGCACTGGAGAAAATGCTTTGGCCCTTCCGCCTTTTCGTGGGCGGTCCTTTCGGCAGCGGACGGCAGTGGTTCCCGTGGATACATCTCGATGATGTGGTGGGCTTGATGCTGTACGCCCTGCAAGATGACAGGGTAGACGGAGCGGTCAACGCGGTATCTCCCGGCATTGTACGGCTGGGCGAGTTTTGCAGGGTGCTGGGCAGGGTGATGAAACGTCCCTCCTGGCTGCCGGTGCCGGGATTTGCCCTGCGCTTGGTGGTAGGCGAACTGGGCGAAACGCTGCTCTGGAGCCAGCGCGTGCTGCCACAGGTGGCGTTACGAACGGGCTATGCTTTCCGCTACCCGCAGCTGGAGGAGGCGCTGCGTGCCGTACTCGCCAAAGCGTAGCCCGTTCTATCGGGCGGTTTCCGGTGATTCCTGCGCAGGTTCCACCACCAGAAGCCTTTCGCCCGGGAAGCCGTATCCCTGCTTGCGTGCCTCCAGGATGATGCCGCTGGGTGTGTTCAGCTTGCGTATCTCCTCACGCAAGGCGGCGTTTTGCTGGCTCAGCCGGTCCTTCTCCTCGCGCAGGTCGGCGATAGCCCGACGGTGTTCGCGCGCCTCGCGTGCCAGCATGATGACGTTTTCACCGAAGGAAAAAGCCAGTTTGCCCATCACCAAACAGACAATCGCCACCGCCAGCCAGCGAACAACGCGGAAAGCCATGTCTCCCTGTTGCCTCTTGCCTCTCGAAACCGAAACCCTTCCCTTCCTTGCGCCACGATATGCCATGCTCACCCCCTCAGCACAATCGGCTGTCCGATGGTGTGTACCTTAATCAGGTTCGTATTGCCCGCTACGCCGAAAGGCACGCCGGCAGTTACCACCACCTTATCGTCCTTCTGCGCCACTCCCATGTTGACGGCTGTATTCACCGCGGTTTGCAACATTTCCTCCATCGTATGCACTTCGGGTATCAGCCGCGGCTGAACGCCCCACGACAGCGCGAGCTGCCGGTAGGTACTCTCGGAGGGCGTGAACGCCACGATGGGCGTTTTGGGGCGGTACTTGGAGACCAGCCGCGCAGTGCTTCCGGTGGCGGTGGCGCAGATAATTGCGCGCGCGCCGATATCATAGGCGATATGACACACCGCCTCGGCAACGGCTTCGGTAACGCTCAGACTGCCCGCCAGCGGCTGGTTCGGGCGAACCACCACTCCCTCTTTCAATGCCGCCTCGGTGCGAACGGCGATGCGGTGCATGACCTGTACCGCCTCCACCGGATACTGCCCGACCGCCGTCTCGCCCGACAGCATCACCGCGTCGGTTCCGTCCAGAATGGAGTTCGCCACGTCGGAGGCTTCGGCGCGGGTAGGGTGTGGCGCGGAGACCATGGACTCCAGCATCTGGGTGGCGGTAATCACAGGCTTGCCCGCCTGGTTACAGCGGGCGATAATCTCTTTTTGTATCATGGGAACTTCGTCAATGGGCATCTCCACACCCAAATCGCCACGCGCCACCATGATTCCGTCCGCCGCCTGCAAAATCGCCTCGAAGTTTTCCAGAGCCTCACGCTTCTCGATTTTGGCAATGACGCGGATGTTCGCGCCGGCAGCCTCGATCGTATAGCGCACCGGCTGAAGGTCCTCCGGCTTGCGCACAAAGGAGACCGCTACCCAGTCCACACCCTGCAGGATGCCAAAGCGGAGGTCTTCCAGGTCACGTTCGCTGACGGAGGTCACCGGCAGGCGTGTATCGGGCACGTTCACCCCCTTGCGTGTTTGGATAACGCCGCCGATACGCACCTCTCCGTGGATAGCGTTCAGGTTGCGCTCCGTGACGACAATCTCCACCCGTCCATCGTCAATCAGGATTCTCTCGCCGGGGCGCACCAGTGCGAACAGTGTGGACGAAGGTAAGGGAATGCTCTGAGCGTCTTTGCCTTCCTCCGCCATCACAAATCGCACGCTTTGTCCGCTTTCTACGGAGACACCCTCTTCGGGTAAAGTGCCCAGTCGCAACTTCGGACCGCATAAATCTTGCAGGATGGCTACCGGCTTGCCCAGTTCTGCACTGATACGGCGGATATGCTCGATGACCTGCCCGTGCGAATCGTGGGTACCGTGCGAGAAGTTGAGTCTTGCCACATCCATTCCTGCCTCGATGAGGGCGCGGAGACGTTCGGGGGATGCAGTCGCGGGTCCGATGGTGCATACGATTTTGGTGCAGCGCATTTTTCCCCTCCCGGCGTCATCCCGTTCACTCCCCTCTCCCGCACCGCGGGAGAGGGGAGCAGGGGTGAGGGTATGACTACCTGGCCCGGCGCGAGTAGAAGGCACCCACTCCTGGGTAATCCGCGGCCTCACCCAGCACTTCGGCAATGCGAAGCAGCTGGTTATACTTTGCCACGCGGTCGGTGCGGCAGGGCGCACCGGTTTTAATCTGTCCGACGTTGGTGGCAACAGCGATGTCGGCGATAGTGGTATCCTCCGTCTCGCCCGACCGGTGCGAGATGACCGCCGTGTAGCCCGCCCTCTTGGCGGTCTCTATCGCCATCAGGGTTTCGGTGAGCGTGCCAATCTGGTTGACCTTAATCAAAATCGAGTTGGCAACGCCCATCTGGATGCCCCTGTTCAGGTATTCCACGTTGGTGACGAAGATGTCGTCTCCCACCAGCTGGATGCGGCTGCCAAGCCGGTCGGTCAGCACCTTCCATCCCTCCCAATCGTTCTCCGCCAAACCGTCCTCGATGCTGACGATGGGGTAGCGGTTCACGAGGTCTTCGTAGTAGGCGACCATATCCTCGCTGGTGAGCACGCGACCTTCGCCCTTCAGGTGGTACATACCGCCCTCATAGAACTCGGAGGCGGCGGGGTCCAGCGCAAGATAGCAATCCTCGCCCGGGGTGTAACCTGCCTTCTCGATTGCCTCCATGATAAGGTCCAGCGCCTCGGCGTTCGACTTGAGATTCGGCGCGAAGCCTCCCTCATCACCCACGGAGGTATTGTAGCCGTGCGCCTTTAGCACGCTCTTCAGGCTGTGGTAGACCTCCACACCCATGCGCAACGCTTCGGGGAAGTCCTCCGCACCGGCGGGCACGACCATGAACTCCTGCAGGTCCACATTGCTGTCGGCGTGCTTGCCCCCGTTCAGGATGTTCATCATCGGCACCGGCAGGGTGTGGGCAAACGTGCCGCCCAGATACTGGAACAGGGGCAATCCGACACCCTCTGCCGCTGCCTTGGCAACCGCCAGTGAGACGCCCAGGATCGCGTTCGCGCCAAGCTTGCTCTTGTTAGGCGTGCCGTCCAGCTCACACAGCAGTTTATCGATAGCCACCTGGTCGGTTGCGTCCATGTCTATCAGTTCGGGCGCGATACGCTCATTGACGTTCTCGACCGCGTTCAACACGCCCTTTCCGTCATAGCGCTCGGCATCGCCATCGCGCAGTTCCAGCGCTTCATTGGTACCGGTGGATGCGCCTGACGGTACCGCTGCGCGTCCGCGCGCGCCACCGCTCAAATACACATCCACCTCCACCGTCGGGTTCCCGCGCGAGTCCAGAATCTCTCGTGCGATGACCTCCTCAATGGTCGTGCTCATCTCCCAACCTCCTTTGTCCCAAAGGTGACCTCCGTCAGTATAACACAGGGCTTTGCAGTTTGGCAAACAGAACGCTGGTGCGTTCGGGAAACGCTACCTCTTGCCAATCCAAAACGCCAGCGCAGTTCCTGCCCACGCCATCGCCACCGCCAGCCCTGCCCATCCCAGAGGAGAGTGCATCTTTGCCAGCAGGGTCGACAGACTGGTCAGCGCTACCCACACCCCCCACCCGCGCCACCACATCAACGAGACAGGTGCAAGGTCCACTACCGCACGCAGATAACGGCTGGCTCCGAAGCGACTGCGCCCGCGACGACGCGCCACGTGGGGCACGGGGGCTTCTGTCACGCGGTATCCCATCTGCGCCGCCAGTATGGGCAGGTAGCGATGCATGTCGGACACCATCCAGCTTCCGAGGTTCTCTGCTACCTCGCGTTTCATGGCTTTGGTGCCGCAGTTCACATCGTGCAGAGACAAACCCGTTAGCCAGCGCAAAAGGGCGTTGAACAGGCGCGAAGCGAGCACGCGGAAACGGCTATCCTGTCTCTGCTGGCGCCACGCCACCACCAGATGTGCTTCACCGCATTGCACCCGCGAGAGAAGCATAGGCAGCACTTCGGGCGGCTCCTGCAGGTCGGCATCGGTGGTTGCGATGATGCTGCCACGCGCGATGGCAAAGCCAGCGGACAGCGCAGCGGTCTTCCCTCGCCGGCGAGGTAATCGCACCGCCCGTACGCACACCGGCTGAGGCTGTAGCAGGAGGTTCTCCAGCTCCTGTGGCGTGCCGTCGGTGCTGCCGTCGTCCACGTAGATGATTTCGCAGGGGGTATCCAACCGTGCCAGCACCTTCGTCAGGCGGGTATGCAGCTCCGGTAGATTCGGCTCCTCGTTATACATGGGTACCACCACGCTTACCTGCGGGGTTGTCATCGTTGCTCTGCCTCCACCAGAAACAGGTCAAACTGCTCACGGTAACCATCGGTTAGCCACCGGAAAGGCGGTGCCCCCCGCAGTGAGGCATAGAAACCCGCCTTCGGAGGAAGGGTTGCCAGACGCGCCGGGGCAGTAACCTTCACGCTCTCCTGGTACAGCAAACGGGGCACCAGCGAGGGAGGCACCGCCGCGTCTCCCCCAACAGTGGGTATTGCCACCAGAGTGCCCGGTGGAGGAAGGCGGTTCGCACTCACCTGTCGCATCCCCTCTTTTTGGGCGTAGTACATCCACCCCCAGTGCCCCACGAACGCCTGCGCGTCATGCTGAGCCGACAGCAACCGTGCCGCCTGTCGGTAAACCTCCGCGATCTGGGTATCACACCAGCCTGCGTAAATCCCAAAAGCGACCTGAGCTGCCATCACTGCAGAAAGAGCCAGCCGTTTACCCTGCCGCAATGGCTCGCGGGGAAGCCACATCAGCACCAGAGGCGGTAACGCAGGCAGAAGATGCCTTGCCGCTCCGAAAGGCGCACCGATGCCAATGGCAAACAGCACCCACGCCGCCCAAAGGGCAAGGAAAGCCAGCTCATGTCGCACTTCCCACATCCGCCAAAGCGTCAACACCAGCAGAAACACCCCTGCCGCAATCCAGAAAGCCGACTCCACGTCCCCTGCCGATTCCGCCCCCCGCCACCTCCACCAGCCAGCAGCCAGAGCAACTACCACGGCGAGGCAAACAGCCGCACGCCGCCTGCAGACGACGCCTGCCCACAGCCATAATAACCACACCCCGCCCAGCCCTGCCAGCGTGCCCCACAGGCGGTCTGAAAACGGTGTGACGATGTCCTTGCGCTGCATGGTCGCCCAAAAGTGCATCTGCCCATGCACCATCAGGTTCTGGATACACCACAGGGCAAACGGCAACAGCGCGAGTAACACCCACCACAGCTGGCGTAACCGTCTTTGCAGCAACACATATACGCCCAGCAGTACAACTGCTCCCAGCCCTGAGTACTTCATCAGCGAGGCGCAGCCGGTGACCAGCGCGCCCCAGCCCATCCGCCTGCCGTTTGCGGCGTCGCTTCCCAGCAGAAACAGCGCGGTGCCCAGTGTCCACAGAGCGACCATCGGCACGTCGCGCATCAGGTTGGGGGAAACGATGACCGCAGGATTGAGCATCACCAGTGCGGTGGCGAGCGTCTCATTCGCCTGGAATCGCCGCGCCAGCAGCACCACACCCCACCACAACAGCACCTGCCACACCAGCATTGCCGTGTGCATCACCCACTCGCGCTCCCCGCCTGCGAGCATCCATAACGCGAGGTAGTAACTCAGCAGAGGAGGATTGGTAGTCACGTGGAAAGTGGGTTTTACCGTACCGTCCCAGTCCAGCTCGCCGGAGAGAGGGTGGAGCGGGTTCACCAGTATCTGCCGTGCGATGTGAAGCACGACGGTATCATCCACATGGAAGGGTTTCGCGATGAAAGCGACCTGAATACCCAGTGCAACCACCAGCACCCACCATGCACCAGTGGATACGGGACGAACAAGCATCCGTTGCGCGGTGTTGTCTATGGGCTCCTGTCTGTCCATCGGTATCCCTGATGCGATTCTTTTCCCCGCTTCCTGATGCAGAATCCTGCCGCCCGCCGATTGTAAGCCTTCGTCAGGGTTCACACGCAGGAACACGCCCGCTCGAACCGAAGTTATACTTATCTCAAAGGCTTCGTGCAGGGAGGTGGCTCAACATGCAAAGAGGCTTGCTACTCGCGATGTCCATCTTGCTGGCGGTGGTTGCAGTGCGCATCGCCCTCGCCGACAAGCGTGCCGCGCGAGAAATCCGTGCCCAATATGCCAGGACTGTACAGTACTCCAAACAGAAAAACGTGGAAGGTCTGCTCCGTCAGATGGCGCCAGATTTCCTCTACAAGGCCAAAAATGGCAATGTGATGAACAAGCAGATGGTTGAGCAAGCCATGCGCGCCCAATATGCGCTCATCCAATCGGTGGACAAGCGTACCACCACCATCAAGAAAATGGAGATTAAAGGCAACACCGCACGCGTAATCACTCAGGAAGAGCTGGCGGTCACCATGGTGGACGCTCAGGGTAAACCGCACAAGGTGGTCAGCAAGGCAACCACGCGAGACACGTGGGTCAAGACGCCGCAGGGCTGGAAGGTGAAAATGACGGAGATACTGGATGAACAGACGACCATCGACGGCAAACCCCAGCCGGCGAGTTGACTCTGTGTGGCAAAGCGGTTATATTAGAGCGTGGTGAACAACACGACGAGGGGAGATATGGAACACGACAAACAGAAGGCGATACTGGAGATTCTCGAGCAAGATGCCCGCACCACGCCAGAACAGATAGCTGCCATGCTGGGAGTGGACGTGGACCTGGTGAAGCAAACCATACGCCAGATGGAATCGGCGGGCATCATTCGCCGATACAAAACGGTGATCGACTGGGACCGCTTCGGTGAGGAACGGGTGTTTGCCTTCATCGACGTCAAGGTCAGCCCCGCGCGGGACGTGGGCTTCGATGACGTGGCGGAGCGCATCTACCGCTTCCCGCAGGTGCATGCCGTGTATCTCGTTTCGGGTGACCACGATTTGCGTGTCATCGTCAGCGGGCGCACGATGAAGGAGGTGGCCGCCTTCGTTGCCGAGCGTCTCGCGCCGCTGGACAGGGTACAGGCAACCTACACGCAGTTCGTGCTGAAGCGCTACAAGGAGGACGGCGAGGTGTACGCCGAAACCGAACCCGACCGCCGATTGGTGATGACGCCATGAAACCGCTCTCACAGGCAGTAGCCTCTGTTCCGCCATCGGGCATCCGGCGGTTCTTCGATGTAGCGGCGCAGCTGGAGGATTGTATCTCGCTGGGCGTCGGCGAGCCAGATTTTGTGACACCATGGCACATCCGCGAGGCGGCAATTTGGGCTATCGAGAAGGGCTTCACCACCTACACGTCCAACTACGGGCTTTTCACGCTGCGCCAGCGTATCGCCGCACACCTGAAATCGCGCTACGGGGTGGACTACTCGCCGGAAAACGAGATACTGGTCACCGTCGGGGTTAGCGAAGGGCTGGACATCGCCATGCGCGCCCTGCTGAACCCCGGCGACGAGGTCATCTTCTTTGAACCGAGCTATGTCTCCTATCCGCCCTGCGTGCTGTTCGCGGGAGGTGTACCTGTTCCGGTTCCCACCGACTACCGCAACGGTTTCCAGCCTGATGTCGAACGCCTGCGGAAGGCGATTACCCCGCGCACCAAAGCCATCCTGCTTTGCTACCCCAACAACCCGACGGGGGCGGTGGCTTCTCGCACCACGCTGGAAGAGATTGTGCGGATAGCCGCAGAGTACGACCTGTACGTCATCAGCGACGAGATATACGACCGCCTGATATACGACGCCGAGCATACCTGTGTTGCCTCCCTGCCCGGCGCGGCGGAGCGCACCATCCTGCTGGGCGGGTTCTCCAAGTCCTACGCGATGACAGGCTGGCGTATCGGCTACGCCTGCGCTCCCGCACAGGTCATCGAGATGATGATGAAGGTGCACCAGTACACCATACTGTGCGCACCGATTGCTGCCCAAAAGGCGGCGGAAGAGGCGCTGGAACACGGCGAGCCAGAGGTGGAACGGATGCGCCGTGAGTACGACCGTCGTCGCCGGCTGATTGTGAAGCGTTTGAACGAAATCGGTCTGGAGTGCGTGCCACCACAGGGGGCGTTCTATGTGTTCCCATCCATCCGGTGCACCGGCTTGCGTTCGGAGGAGTTCACCGAGCAGCTGCTGTGGGAGGAGCGCGTGGCGGTAGTGCCCGGCAATGTCTTCGGCAATAGCGGTGAAGGACACGTGCGCCTGTCCTACGCGACCTCTCTGGCGAAGATAGAAGAAGCACTACACCGCATCGAGCGATTCGTCGATAAACGCAGGAAGTAACGTCGTGGAGGTAGAGACATGTTCGGTAAGTTCTCGCGCATCCAGAGGGCATTTGCCATGCTGGGTGCACTGTGCTCCATAGCCGGGTGGGCAAGAGCGGACAGGGTGCTGTTGACCCCTTCCGCGTATAATCTGCCTCCCGGTAGCACAAAACTGGAGGTCGCCCGGCGTGAAAGCCATGGGGGTCTCACCCACTACTGGGTTAATGTGGGGCTTGTGGGTGGCATCGAACTGGAGGGAGCACGGCGCGAAACCCAGAAACGCCAGATAGATAGCCTCAGCCTGCAGTATAACATCCTGCCGGATATCGGCTTTACGCCGGCGGTCTCGGTAGGGGTGCGTGATGTGGCGAACAGGACCGATGAGGGTATCGCTTTCTATGTAGCGGTTGCTTACCGCCTGCCTTATATGCCCCCCAACCCCCTCATCGACGAGATGTACCTGTTCGGCGGTGTCGGCGCGGGAGGAATCAAGGGACCCTTCGTGGGCGCGGAGGTGCGTACGCCTTATCATATTCTGCTCAGCGCAGAGTATGACAGCCGGGCATGGAACGCGGCAGTCTCGTGGCAACCGGTGCCCCTGTTGCAGCTGCGCCTTTATAGCATTGATGGAGAAACCTACTACGGCGCCTCACTGGCGGTGAGCTTTTAGCCTCACTCCCACTCGGTATGGAATGTGCCCTGCTTGTCGATACGTTCGTAGGTGTGCGCGCCGAAAAAGTCCCGCTGAGCCTGTATCAGGTTCGCTGGCAGGTTCGCCCGGCTCATGCTCAGCAGGTAATCGACCGCGCTCCCCAGTACCGGCACGGGTATGCCACAGGTATGCGCGGCGTCCATGACCTTCCGCGCAAACGGCACGTTTTCCAGCACAAACGCCTGTGCCTTCGGGCTGAGCAACAGATGCGGGTTGTCGCCGCCCTCCTGAACAATTTCGCGCAGGAAGTTCAGCATCCGCGCCCGGATGATACAGCCCCCTTTCCAGATGCGCAGCACCTCCGACAGGTTCAAGCCGTAGTCATAAGCGCGTGACGCCTCCGACAGGAGCCACAACCCCTGCGAAAAGGCGAGAAACATGCTCAGGCGCAGAGAGTGTTCCATCGCCTCTATCAGGGACTGGGTGTCCAGCGGGCACGACTGGCACAGCTGGTCGGAGATGGCTTCGGCGATCTTCACGCGATGCTCCTTGAAGTGAGACAGGGTGCGTGCGAACACCGCCGTCGCCAGCGAGGGGGTCGGCACACCGAGGTCCAGAGCCGCCTGCGCCGTCCATTTGCCAGTGCCCTTCTGCTCCGCTTTATCCAGAATCATCTCCACGAGCGGTTTGCCCGTTTCCTCATCCGTCTTGCGCAGCGCTTTATAGGAAATTTCCATCAGGAATGAGTTCAGCTCGCCCTGATTCCACTGCTCAAAGAGGTCGGCAATGTGGGAAGTGGACAGTCTTGCGGCGGCGCGAAGCACGTCGTACGCCTCCGCGATGGCTTGCATGATGGCGTACTCGATGCCGTTATGTACCATCTTGACGAAGTGTCCTGCCCCCCCACGCCCCAGGTAGGTACAGCACGCGCCGTCCTCGGTTTGCGCGGCGATGCGTGTCAGCACCTCTTCCACCAGCGCGTAGGCTTCGGAAGTGCCGCCCGGCATGATGGAGGGACCTTCCAGTGCGCCCCGTTCGCCGCCGCTCACGCCCGTTCCCAAGAACAGCAAACCTCTGGCAGCGAGGTTCTCGATGCGCCTTTCGGTATCGGCGTAGTGGGAGTTGCCCATGTCGATAATCAGGTCTCCCCTGTCCAGCAAGGGGACGAGGGTATCTATCATGGCGTCTACCGCCGCGCCTGCCTGCACCATCAGGATAATCTTGCGTGGTCGCGCCAGGCTCTGCACAAAGGTTTGCAGGTCGTAAGCGGGAGTAATAGGCTCTTCCCTGACGCGCTCCTTGACGAACGCCTCTGTGCGCGAGGCAGTGCGGTTGTAGACGCTGATGGAGTATCCCTTGCGCGCGATATTCAGCGCAAGGTTCTGCCCCATCACGCCCAGCCCAATCAAACCGATGAAGTTGCCGTCTGCCATTCCGTTACACCCTGAGTTTAGCATTAATCAGCAGACGCGGGTTTTCCTGCAGAAACCCTTCCCTGGTGAACGGTGCATCACCGCTTGCCCTCCCTGCGTACGGTTACCCTCCGGATGAGCAACTCCTCGCCAGAGCCCAAACGGAAGTCTGCGCCATTCCCTCTGTTTGCAAAGCGGGCATCTTTCAAAGACACGCGGAAGGTCTGCCACGCGCCGGTTCCACCCGGTGTGAACCTCTGCGCCAGCTTGAACGCGCCCTGATGCGGGCCGCCCGCCGGGTCGGAAGAGTCGTATTCGAGCGTGAACTCGCGGATAGCGTCCCAAACCTCTATTTCTACCTGCACCGGCTCATCACCGTCAAAATAGAAGCTGTCGTCCACGTCGAAATAGGCGAAGCGCACGTTGTGGTGGCGGTTAGGCAGAGTTCTCCAAGCAGAGACACCCCCTGCTTCGGCAGGTTCCATCAAGCCATCCCCCTTGGGGTCAATATGCAGGCGGATACCCCGCTCGACGGGTTGCCTTTCCAGCACGATGGAGACCTCCTGCGCCTTAGAGTACGCTCCCTGCGGACGCAGCTGCACCCGACGGCGGAACAGGTTCGCGTAGCGGGCATTGATTTTCACATACTGGTCGCCGTACTCGCGCGAGGGGCAGATGTCCGTGCCCTCGTGCAGCTCATTCCATGTTTCAATCATCACGATAGAGGGACGGCGTTTCGGGTTCATGCGCAGGATTTGCTCCCAGCTGCGCTCGAAGAACTTGCCCCCTTCGCGGTCGCGCACCAGAGGAGCCCTGCCCGGCACGGCGGAGTGGTCGTAACCCGGGCCAATAGCCGCCACCTCCAGGATCGCCGGAGCCAGTGCGCCTCCCCAGGCATACACGCTGTCCGTGCGTACCTTGCCCCAAGACACTTCGCGCACGATGTAGGGACGACAGCCGAAGTCCTTGGCGAACTGCTGATACACGAAGTCTATTGCCTGCTGGTTATAGTCCTTTGCGAAAGCCGCCGCGTACAGGAATATGAGCGGACGATGGTAGACCATCGCCCACAGTTTGGGTGGCACCATTGAGAAGAAGTCGCGGATGGAGACGTAAAACCACTCCTGTCCCTCGTGCGTAGTGAGGTCGGCATGGTAGTTATCGGCGTTCCATTGCAGGGTGGAGGTATCGTAGAACAGCCCGATCTTGGGAGGGCGGCGTTTGGCAGCCAGCATCTGTTCCTGCGCCTTCACCAGCGCAGCCAGTCCATCGAAGCTCCAGTACAGCCCTTTGCCCGGCTGGCGGTCAGCAGGGTTGCCCCAGTAGACGGGCAGGATGAAGTCGATACCGGCACGCAGGATGTCCTCCATTTCCCGCCGGTGCCAGTCCACCGAGCGGTAACTGTAGCCTTGCGGATTCAACGGATGGTCGGTCAGGGCGTCGGTTCCGTCGGGGTCGACAAAATGCTCTCTCGTGTTCACGTCGTACCAGTAGAAGTAGTAGGTACCCACGATGGGCTGCCCCGTGCGAAAGGTGGACAGCGCGCGAATCGCGGCAGGCTTGTGCCCGATATATTTGCCCATCGGGGGCAGTTGCAGAAAGCGTGCAGGCATAGCGTCCTCCCGAATCGAACTGTATGTGTGCTT